>CP011392.1:1500000-1725728 GCA_001005265.1 Dehalogenimonas sp. WBC-2 | reverse complement strand
ACAGTCAACCACTCCGCCGCATAGCAACACCGGATTACTCTCTCAAGCTCTCCCGAACTCACTTTTTTGCCCTGATACCACCACTATAAAGCTATTGTGGAAAATAAATAAATGGGCTACAATCGCGCATAGTAAAATGGTACTACCGATATGAAAATAGTTTTCATGGGCACCCCTGAGTTCGCGGTGCCGGTCCTGCGATGTCTCATCCAGGAAGGTTATGAAATAGCGGCGGTCTACACCAGACCGGACGCCCCCTCCGGCCGCGGCCGGCTGGTCGCTGCCTCCCCAGTGAAACAGCTGGCTCAACAACATGCGCTTAACGTAATCCAGCCAAAGTCCCTGCGAAAGGTGGAAGTCCAGCAGGAAATACGGCAATTGGCGCCTGAAGCCATTATCGTCGCTGCCTATGGTTTGATTCTGCCCCAGGTGGTACTCGATATTCCCGTCCTTGGTTGTCTGAACGTCCACGCTTCCTTGCTGCCGCGGCACCGCGGCGCCGCCCCAATCTCTGCTGCCATAGCCAACGGTGACTGCTTCACCGGGGTTAGCATCATGCAGATGGATGCCGGTATCGACACCGGGGCAGTTTATACCAGGTCAATGACACCGGTCTTTGACTGGGACACTACCGCCAGTTTGTCTGAGCGCCTGGCGGCCATCGGGGCTATGACTCTGCTTGATATCCTGCCACAAATAGAGAGAAGAGTTATCACGGCCACGCCTCAACCGGGAGCAGGCGCTAGTTATGCCCCTATGCTTTCCAAGGAAGCGGGGCGTATCAACTGGCAACAGCCTGCCCCGGTTATATGGCGCCAGACACGGGCCCTTTACCCTTGGCCCGGCGCTTACACCACCTGGGAAGGCAAATCTCTGAAGTTGGTTGAGACCAAACCACTCAAGTTCAACCACATGACCCAATCCGGCACTGTCGTCCAAATACCGGCCACACCAGCCGTACCTTTCGGGGTGGCAACTGGTGACGGTGTGCTGGGCATCCTGGCACTGCAACTTGAGGGTAAGCGCCCGGTGTCGGCGGCGGAGTTTCTGCGCGGCCAGCGCAGTTTCATCGGTACGGTATTGGGCTGAGTTCTTTTGTAAACCACCTGCTTTACTAGATTGCCCTTCACTTGTTATATTTATCCAACAACCAACCAAAAAGGAGCCTGATCAATGTTGGAAAATCTGCCGTCTGGCACCATAACAGCCCTTTTGAACACTCTGCCCATCGACCTGACTTTCATGGATACCGATAACCGTATCCAATGGTTCTCCGGCTACCGCATCTTCAACCGTCCGCCAGAGGTCATCGGCAGTGATGTGCGCCAGTGCCATCAGTCATCAAGCTGGCCAGCTATTGACCGGATGGTGGCTGACTTCAAATCAGGTTCCCGGGATGTTGAGGAGTATTTTGTTGATAAAAGCGACGGACGGAAACTTCATATACGTTACCTGGCCGTCCGTGACGCCGCAAAGGAGTATCTGGGGTTGGTAGAAATGGTGGAAGAGATTAAACAACCTTCACCTGCGCCTTCCCATAACTCAACTGGCTGACCGCATGCTTCTGGCAATCTGCATCAAAGCAGCAATCCCCGCACCGCGGTAATTTACGGCACTTTTCTTTGCACTGCCTGACGATTAAGGCGTGATATTCATTGAACATATCAAGGTCGACTGGCAGATTAGCCATGAACAACGCCTGCCAGCCGTCATAGGAATCTTTTTCCGGCCGAATACCGAGCCGTTCAAACAGTCTTCGTGTATAAGCGTCAATGACAAAGACCGGCCGATCCAACGCATAGAGCAGTATTGAATCCGCCGTTTCCAGACCGATGCCGTGAACACCCAGCAGTGCCCGCCGAAGCTCAATGGTGTTCAGCCTTTTCAGTGCCGTCAGATCATCGCCGTAACTTCCCAGCCACTCTGCCAGCGCCTTCAGTTTCCCAGCTTTGGCATTGTAATAGCCCGAAGGATAGACCAGTCGGGCCAGTTTACCGATGTCAATCAAGCGTAGCGCCGCAGGCGATAAGACCGCTGCCGATTCAAGGTTGGCAATGGCTTTCTCCACATTACTCCAGGCAGCGGACTGAGTTAACACCGCTCCCACCATCATTTCAAACGGTGTCTGCGCCGGCCACCAGGACTGGTGGCCGTAACATTCCATAAGACTCTGGTAAACCGTTGTTAACTTTTGCGCTGGTGATGCGTTGCCCATTCAGGCGTATAAACTCCTTCTTCGGGGGAATCATAGCCGGGGATAAAGGGTTTAATATCCAGCACCGGCGTGCCGTCAATGGCGTCCAGCCCTCTGACGGTCAACACATTGCCGTGCCGTGCTACTAAGCGCACCGTGGCCCGGCCGATGGGGTTCGGGCGATAGGGGCTGCGGGAAGCGAAGACGCCGACCGGCGGCAGATCGGTCCGCCCGCGGGGAGCGACTTTGAGCGCCATCTTGGATTTATCGGTCGCCCGGTGCATCCACCAGATAACCATGATATGAGAAAAATCGGTCAGCCGGTCCAAGCCCTCGGTCAGGGCGGGGTCAAGCTCTATCTCTGAGACATTTTCCCGCCAGTTGAACCCGTCGTCCGGTTTTTCCTTGACCGGACTGCTGACTAACCCGATAGGCCATATCTCCATTTTCATTTTCCCCATGTTCACTCCTCATTTCGTTGCCATAATAATTTACAGTCTGGCGCGACCGGTCATGCCTCTCCAAAGGCAGTGGTTTCCTATGAAACAAACGGCGGCAGCCACGTCTTGATGATCGGGGGAATGGCCGGATTGAAGACCACGAAAATCGCCAGGTGCAGCAACAGGTACAAGCCTATGGCGATATAAGCCGTTCTTGCCCACGGGGTATTGCCGCCGAGCGACAACCTCCGGGCCTTCAATTTGTCCAGAGAATCGCCCAGCGCCATGCCGATAGCGATGCAGACCGCCGGTGTGGTGGACAGGAAGTAAAAGACATAGGTCACCCGGTTGGTGATGATATCCAGCGGTATCCACACCAGGTAGGTCGCCAGGAACCACAGCAGCACCAGGCCGGCCGCCCGGCTGCCTTTGACCGCCCGGTATGTCATGTAGCCCATAGCGGGCAGGGTCATGATCTGAATAGTACTGCTGATGAAGGAGATATACTGCGGGTTGAAGGAATACACCAGGAAAGGCGAATAGTATTCAGGCCGCAGCCACTGCGGATACAGCCACTCCCACGGGCGGCTGGATATGCTCATCTTTGGATCGGTAAAGGTGTTGGCCAGGGAGCCTGACAGCAGTTCGTGGATCCGGGTCACCGGGTTTTCCAGGCCGCCTTTGATGAAGAAATCAAAAAATACCAGAAAGCAAACGAAGGAAACTGCAGCCACCGCCAGCAGGCCGAACATTCTCTTCCAGTCGGTTCTGCGGTAGACCAGCCAGTGCAGGCAAAGGGCGATGAGAATAAAGGCCCCGGCCAGCTTGCAATTGGCGCTCAGGGCCACCAGCACCCCGGACCACAAGTACCTTTCGTCCAGATAGCACCACACCGCCGCTAGCATAAAAGTCACCAGGTAAACGTCCAGTAGCGCCAAGCCGGAATGCAGGAAGGTCATATCTTCAGCGGCGAACAGAAAGGTCGCCAGCAGGGTAGCTTTCGGAGATAGCCTCAGTTTGCGGCAGATAAAGTACACTATGACGATGCCCGCCGTGCCGAATACTATCGAGAAGAAGCGCCAACCGAAAGCGTTGTCGGTATAGACATAAACAGGTTGTAAGCTGTCATGGAAGGCCGGGATACTGCCGCCGGCCCCCCGCTCTACGGTGATCTGGTCAAGAACAGCATTAATGGCGGTAACATTCATCTGTTCCGTCCCGATCCTGATGGTATCACCAGCATTAAAGCCGGTAGAGTCGCTGACTTCTATTATTGAGCTATTTTCAGAGCTATAGCTATAGATTGACTGTTGCGTCAGCACACCGGTATCTTCTTCAGGAGCCTTGAAGCCGTTGAAAATATATTCCCCCGCCGCGATGAAAAGCTTGCCCAGTGGCGGGTGTTCAGTGCGCAGTTCGCCAGTGCCGCTGATGATTGAACGGGCGTCGCCGACGTACCACTTTTCATCCCAGACTATCGTCGCCGGACGTTCGATAGCGATGAAATGAAAAATCAGGGTCACCAGGACAATAATAAAAAGTCCGAGGTGTTCCCAATGCAGAAACCGCCGCCAGCGGTCTTTTGATGTAATTTCAGGTGAAATAGCGCTCAACCTTCAATCCGACTGTTTCCCCATGATAAGGCAAAAGATGGAGTTGTTCAATGCCGGAAAATCCGGCTCATAAATCCCGATTTTTTTCTTGACTTGGACTGGGCCGGGTCCTACAATCCAGTCAGGAAAATCTTAAGGAGAAAAGTCTATGGAGTGGGTAGTCATCGGCATTATCGTGGTCTGGGCTGTTGTGCATACCTACATGGATATGCAGGTCAAGAAAAAAGTGGAACTCATGGAAAAGGATCTGGCAAAGAAAT
The DNA here is from genome assembly GCA_001005265.1 of Dehalogenimonas sp. WBC-2. Lineage (NCBI taxonomy): Bacteria > Bacillati > Chloroflexota > Dehalococcoidia > Dehalococcoidales > Dehalococcoidaceae > Dehalogenimonas > Dehalogenimonas sp. WBC-2. The sequence continues at coordinate 1,721,221 of CP011392.1, read as the reverse complement.
AACCGGGTAGAGCCCTTAATCACCCCCGAAGATATCAGCGGCGGAATATTCCGCCGCTGATGTCATATTCCCGGTAGCCGTAAGTCATTAAATCAGACATCCCCCATGTTTGTTCAGTGGTGAATTGCAATATTTACAGTTGCAATCTGACCGCCCGATATAACAATCAAAACATTAAAGCTACGGCGGCATCATGGCATAGCTATGCGCAAAGATATGGACTGATTTGAGGTTGGAAGCCATATTCAAGTGTAGTGTGAACGTCCCAGTCTCCCCATTCTCCAGATAAAGCAAGATCTGGCCGACAATGTGAGCTGAATCAAGCGTCACAGCTACCATGTTGCCTTTATCATCATAGCCGTTTGCCCAAATAGCGATGTAATTGTATTCAGGGTGTTGATTCTGAACGGTGCCGGTAATCAGCCAGATGGGATCACCTATTTGAACAGGCTGTCCTGTAGATATGAAAGACGGCAACCCATAGTTCTGACAACTGATACCTTTGTCGATCAATACATTTTTGAGTAGCACTTCCGATGAAGCGCCTTGCTGATCCATGAGAAATGAACCTGCATCAGGTTGCAACGTGACACTCGTAGTCGTTGTTACTGTAGTGATCGTGCCGGGTCCGTTGCATGATAATGAGGAGAACAAAAAGCATCCAAGAATTAAAATTAATAAGATTTTCAATGTCCGTGATCCCTCCCTCAACATGCTATTTACTACAAACCTCATAATTGACGCTGATCCATTATACTACGGGTAGATTAACGACAGATGAACAGGCTGATTTATGTTCACCCAATAGAACTGATGGAATCTGATAGTTTGTTATTACCATGAATCTTATCTGTTAACAATTACCCCCAAAATAACCATGACTGTCCTAAAGAGGAACCCTAACCAAGCCGTTGAAAATGCTCGTTCAACTGTAACAACCCTCCCCGTTAACCGAAAATATCTTCCCGGAAGGTGACAAAAGTCCATTGACAATTTCCTCCATCTGATGATAATCCGGCGGGCTCCAGCCACTCTTGCCTGCCGGCGCCTCTTCGTGCTACCATTATTCTTTAATCCCCCTTCACCCCCATAACACATAACGAGGTGAAATATGCCTAAAATTTATATCATAGACGTTACCAACCGCGACGGCGTGCAAACAGCGCGCCTGGGGCTGTCCAAACTGGAAAAGACCATGATTAACCTCTTCCTCTCGGAAATGGGTGTCTTCCAGTCTGAGTTCGGCTTCCCGACTACCAAACATGAAACCAACTACCTGCGGGCCAACCTGAGGCTGGCTGAGTTGGGTGTCATCGCTCCGCTCCGGCTTGAAGGCTGGTTGCGGGCTATAACCGCCGACGTGGAACTGGCTTTTAAGATGGTGCCTGAATTGAAACACGTCAACCTGTCTATGTCCACATCCGACCAGATGATAAACGGCAAGTTCAAAGGCAAAAAAACCCGCAAAGACATTATTAACGATATGACAGCGGCGGTTGACGCCGCTCACCGTCTGGGTGCCGAGACTGTCGGCGTCAACGCCGAAGACGCCTCGCGCACCGATCTGGATTTTCTTGTCGAATACGGCCTGGCGGCCAAAGCTCATGGAGCGGTGCGGTTGCGTTATTGCGACACCCTGGGCTACGACGACCCTTTCTCTATTTACGAAACAGGGCGCACCTTGGCTGAAAAGGTCGGCCTGCCCATTGAACTGCATTGCCATGGCGACTTGGGCATGGCAGTAGCCTGCTCAATATCCGGAGCCCGGGGAGTAGTTGATGGCGGTCAGGACGCTTATATCAACACAACCCTTAACGGTATCGGCGAACGAGCTGGCAACGCCGACCTCATCGCCACAGTGTTGGCTTTGACCAAAAGCAAGGGTTTTGCCGGCAAATATGAACTGGGCAACCCTATTGACATGACAAAAAGCTGGAAGATCGCCAAATTTGCTTCTTACGCCTTCAACGTACCTATCCCCATCAACCAACCAGGTGTCGGGGCCAATGCCTTCGCCCATGAGTCCGGTATCCACGCTGACGGTATTCTCAAAGACCCGCACAACTATGAACTATACGGTTGCGAAGAACTGGGCCGTGGCGAACCGGAACTGGTGGAGACCGGGCGCGAGATATGCGCCGGTGAATACTCCGGCATCTCCGGCTTTTCCCATATCATGGGTGAGCGCATGTCATGGAGTTTCAAGGACAAGGAAGAGGCTCAGCAGGTGCTGGAACTGGTGCGCTATGCCAACGTGTTGTCGCACAAACCGCTGGTTGAGGAGCAGTTGCTCTTTATCGCCCGCTATCCCCATACCGCCAGACGGCTGCTAACACTGACCCCCCTTGAGGGTGAGACCGACGCTGATCCGATGCTCTCAAAGGAATCTTAATACTAACCGATTCCCAACTTCCAACGGATTTGCCAGCGACTCACTCTTTGACCAGTGGTGAAGGCGACTTCTGGAAAGGGTGGGTCCGCAGCAGAAGCGAATAAAAATAGGGGTAGTTATTCTTCAGGTGCTCGGCCCAATTCAGCCACTCGGTCAATAACCGATCGTAGAAACGGTTGATATCGCCTTCCAGATGTTTCAGGTCAACCTCGGGCAGTGCCGACAGATCCTTCCTGGCCTCCAACTCTTCAGCCAGATGGGTGATAGACCACAGCAGGTCGGTGAACGCTTCGCGCTCCAGGAGATTAGGGTTTCCCATCAGCCCCATCAGGAACGGGCGTTGTTCAATCATAAAGACTTTGAGTCCTTCAAGATCTATACGGCTGAAGTCCACCTCAAGACGGGTTTTACGCGCCTGAGCACGAGCGCGGCGGAAGTCTTCAGTCTGCCAGTCCTTGCCGATTTTGAAATGTTGATACAACTCTTCCTTACCGTAGAAGTCCGTCAACAGTTCTGCCAGCAAACGATTGCCCACCGCCATGAAAAAGGCGCCGATGACCATATTCAGTTTCGAATGAAGGGCTTTTTTCTCCCGCTGCGACAGCAGGCGCTCAATCACCACCACCACCAAAAACACTTCCAGAGGCAGGAAAGCAAAATCTCCCATCATATAGATAAAGATATGATGAACATCCTGAAAGATAACGTAATGCAGCGTATAAAGCGCGGCCGACAAAAAGAGAGCAATGGCGCCGGTAGTCAATAAAAAACGGCGATCGTTCATGGGCACCTCAAGTTATTGTTTGCCATAAACTGATGATAACACGACAGGCTAAATACTGGATAGCACCAGTTATTAAATCCGGTTATACTTAACAGTTATGTCTAAAGCTGATAAACCTCAGGATACGATAACTTTTCTGGGCACCGGCGGTGCCCGCATCATGGTGGCCCGCCAGATACTGGCCTCCGGCGGCATGTGGCTGTCTCTTTCCGGCAAGAACCTGCTACTCGACCCGGGACCGGGCTGTATCGTCCAGGTGAACAAGCGCAAACTCCGGCCGGAGACACTTGATGCTATTGTGTTGTCACACCGCCACTTGGACCATTCCGGCGATGTTAATGTCATGATTGAGGCCATGACTGCCGGAGGCTTCCGCGTCCGCGGCAGGTTCTACGCTCCCGCCGACGCCTTCGGAGCAGAACCGGTAATGTTCTCCTATCTGCGGAAATTCCTCGACGAGGTAATCATTCTCGATGAGGGCGGCAGCTACCATCTTGACGGCTTGAAGTTTGAAACGCCGCTACGCCACCAGCACCCGGTGGAAACCTACGGCTTGGTCTTCCATTCAAACGGACGCTCGATAGCCTATATTACCGACACCCGCTACTTCCACGATCTGATTGATGCCTATAAGGCCGACCTGCTCATCATTAACGTGGTGCTGACCGAGCCCAGGCCGACCATAGACCACCTGACTCTGGCCGACGCCGAGCATATAATAGCCGATATCAAACCGAAAGTAGCCATCCTGACCCATTTCGGCATGAGCGTCTGGCAGGCTCACCCCTGGGAGGCCGCCGCCGCTATGACCCAGCGCACCGGGGTGCGGGTTATTGCGGCACGGGATGGCCTGGTATTCCGGCTTGATGAACTTGATGCAAACCCCGGAGACTAAATATAGTAATAATTACTATCCTGATACGGAGAAAATAACTTGTCTTATCCTGATTCAATCCTGAATAAAGTTCAAAAGCCCGGCCGCTATACCGGCGGGGAGTGGAACTCAAGCGTCAAAGATTTCACCAGAACGCCGGTAAAAGTGGCACTGGCTTTTCCCGACCTGTACGAGGTGGGCATGTCCAACCTGTCTCTGCCCATCCTGTATGATATTATCAACCGCCGCAGCGATGCCCTGGCAGAACGGGTCTATATGCCCTGGCCGGATATGGCGCAGGCCATACGTGATAACGGACTATCTCTTCTTTCCCTTGAAAACCAACGACTGATAAGAGACTTCGACATCACTGGTTTTTCGCTGGGAGCGGAACTTTCATTCACCACCATGCTGGAGATGTTGGACTTATCCGGTATTCCGGTATGGGCGTCCGAGCGCGGCGACAATTTCCCGCTGGTCATCGCCGGCGGCACCTCGGTTTTCAACTCCGAACCGGTAGCTGAATTCCTCGACGTCATCTTCATCGGTGACGCTGAGGACTCCATCACCGAATTCCTCGATATTTTCACTAACTGGCAGAGCTGCGGCAAACCGGGCGGTAAAGCCGATCTGCTGTGCAGGCTGGCTGATATCAAGGGAATTTACATCCCCTCTTTTTATGATGTGAGCTATAACAAAGACGGAACTGTCGCTTCACTGGAACCCAATCATCCCGCCGCGCCGCTAAAAATCAGCCGCCGTATTATCGCCACATTGCCGCCCCCGGTGGTCAGGCCGGTGGTGCCCTACGTTGAAGCGGTCCAGGACCGGGGGGTAATAGAGATCTCCCGCGGCTGCGTCCGGGGCTGCCGCTTTTGCCACGCCGGTGTGGTCTATCGTCCGACACGCCAGCGCCCCCATGAAGAAGTCATGAAAGCCGCCGATGCCATCATCGGCAACACCGGTTATGACGAGATTTCGTTATTATCGCTTTCGACATCGGACTATGACGGCATTGAAGAGCTGGTTATCAGGCTGGCGGAAAGTCAAAGGGACCGCCATATCGCCATATCGCTACCCAGCCTGCGGGTAACCCCCGGGTCGGTGACCCTTGTGGAAAGCCTGCCGGAGAAACGGCGCAGCGGCCTGACTTTCGCCCCTGAGGCGGCCAGCACCCGGCTGGGACGGGTTATTAACAAGATCATCCCGGAGGAAGAGATTCTGGCTACCGCCGCCGCCGCTTTTGAACGAGGCTGGACAACTCTAAAGCTGTATTACATGCTGGGATTGCCGACAGAAACTATGGATGACCTTTCAGCCATGGCCGATATGCTCCACCGGGTACACAACCTCGGACGTAGCGCGCCGGGACGCCGCCCCACCCTCCGTGTCAGCCTGGCTACTTTTATCCCCAAACCCCATACTCCTTTCCAGTGGGCTGCCCAGGATGACGAGGAAACTATTGTCGTCAAGCAGCGTCATCTGCTGGATCAGGTTAAAAACAAGGGTATAAAGATGTCCTGGTCAGAGCCAAAAGCCAGCTTGCTGGAAGCGGTCCTTTCCCGCGGCGACCGCCGCTTGTCAAAGGTCATCCATTCCGCCTGGCGCCGGGGCAGCACGCTGGACGGCTGGACAGAGTATTTTAACTGGGAGCGCTGGGCGGAGGCCTTTGCCGAGGCGGGTCTGGATCCCGCATTTTATGCCCGGCGGTTGCGGCCGATGGATGAGGTTTTCCCCTGGTCGCATATTGAAAGCGGCGTCAGCCTAAGTCATCTTAAGCGGGAGTACAACCGGGCTCTTGCCGAAGAAGCCAGCGGTGATTGTCACCAGTACCCTTGTTTGGCCTGTGGGCTGCATAATATGGTGGCCGCCTGTGAAGAGTCATTATCAAAACGGAGCAGTCAATAATACGTCACTGCATTGAGACAACACGATGAGTCTGATATAATATTATCATCGTTATGTCTAATAGGAGGTTGCGATGGGACTTTATTTAGCCTTTATTATCCCCCCGTTGCTGCTGATGCTTTATGCTCAGTGGCGGGTTTCTTCAACTTACGGAAAGTATTCAAAGATTGCCAATGAACGCGGCATGACCGGTATGGCGGCGGCGCGGTGGCTGCTGGACCAAAACAACCTGCAGAATGTCCCGGTCGAGTTAGCCAAAGGCAAACTTTCCGACCACTACGACCCTAAAAACCGGGTACTCCGGCTGTCTCCCGATGTGGCTAACAAAGCTTCAGTGGCCGCACTGGGCATTGCTGCCCATGAGGTCGGACACGCTGTACAACACGCCGCCGCTTACACCCCAATGAAGGTGCGCACCGCCATATACCCGGTAGCCAGCCTCGGTTCCAACTTCGGTTTTATCCTGGTATTGGTGGGCTTTGTGCTTTACGGCTTTGGTGCGGCTTTCGGGCTGAATATCGCTTGGGCGGGTGTGGCCCTTTTCGGTGCCGCGGTAGTTTTTTCAGTTATCACCTTGCCGGTGGAGTTCAATGCCTCTACCCGGGCTAGGGCGATGTTACACTCTAGTGGTCTGGTTTCTGTTTCCGAAGCTAGTGGGGCCTCCGCGGTACTTTCGGCAGCAGCCCTGACCTATGTCGCCGCTATGCTGCAGGCAGTTGCCCAGCTACTCTATTTTGGGATGCTGCTTATAGGTGGAAGGCGCTAAACCACTTTTCACGACAGCCAGGGAGGGGACGGAAATCCGTCCCCTCCTTATTCTCTCCATTGCCTAAAAGACTATCAAAAATCAGTCAGCGAGCATTAGATAACTTTTCATCTGAAGCTATCTGTCCCCCGATATAGTCAATGGAACCGGCAACAACTCCCCGTCAATATTTTAGTAAGCGCTTGAAGCAGAAGACTAACATCAATAACCACCGTCGCCGTTCGATAATACGCCCTTGATGAACAACACAAACCACTATAAACCTTAGACAATTGCCAGCAATATTTGATAACACTCAAAGATGCTACGTTTGAAACCAGGTATCGCCAATTCACTCACGATAGATTTGAACCGGTCTCTATTAATATAACTGTTAATACCTTCTAATTTTGATATACTTAAACTATATAATTACTACAAAACATTTAGATAAGATAAATACCATAATATTGGTAAAAGGGCGTGTCAATTGATTGACCAGGCAGAAATTGAAGTTAAGAGTGGTGATGGCGGCCGGGGATCGTCCGGGTTCCGCCGTGAGAAGTTCGTACCGCGGGGCGGTCCGGATGGGGGTGACGGCGGGCGTGGCGGTGATGTCATACTGGAAGCCGATAAGGATATGGGCAGCCTGATGAAATATCGCCACCAGCGGCATTTCAAAGCAGACGACGGTGCCCGCGGCTTTGGTCAGCGCTGTTCCGGCAAAAGCGGTGCTGATATTATCGTCAAAGTCCCGGTGGGAACCTTGATCCGTGAGAAGGAAACCGGGCTAGTAATTGCCGACCTGGATCATCACGGTGACCGGGTTGTGGCTGTCCACGGTGGTAAAGGCGGGCTGGGTAACACTCACTTTGCCTCTTCTACCAACCAGGCGCCGAAACTGGCCCAGACGGGTGTTTCAGGTGAAAGTACAACATTGACCCTTGAGCTGAAACTTATCGCCGATGCCGGCATCATCGGTCTGCCCAATGCCGGTAAATCATCACTGCTTGCGGCTATCTCCGCGGCGCGGCCGAAAGTGGCCGCCTACCCCTTTACTACTTTAGAGCCTATCCTTGGCGTTATTGAGGCCGCCGGTCGGCGCTGGGTGGTGGCTGATGTACCGGGTCTTATCGAGGACGCTCATCTGGGCAAAGGCTTGGGACACCAGTTTCTGCGCCATGTCGCCCGGACGCGGGTGCTGATACACCTCATTGATGGCTCGGCGGCACAACCTGTTAACGATATGGTCAAGATAAACACCGAACTTACCCTGTATGATCCACTGCTGGGTCAGAAACCTCAATTGGTGGCAGTAAATAAGATTGATCTGTTGGAAGTCCACGACCGCATACCGGAACTCAAGACAATGTTTAAAACGGCGGGCATCAAAGTGATATTTATCTCTGCGGTCACTGGTGAGGGCATAGATACCCTGCTGGCTGAAATTGACCGTTTGCTCCAGGAAAAACCCGCGTTTGAGTCTGAAACTGAGGACGAGATGAAAGTCTTCCGTCCGACACCTCAAAAAGAAAAAGTTATCGTTGAACGGGAAGTTGACGGCTGGCACGTATATTCGGATGAGTTTGAGCGCCTGGTGGCCGGGTCTGAAACCAACGACACTGAGGTCAAGCGGCAGTTGTTCGGAGAGCTCTGGCGCTGGGGTGTGGAACGGGCCCTCAGGGCGGCCAAACTCAAGCCCGGTGACAAGTTTTTCATTGGCAACGTGGAGTTTTATTGGTAAAGATCGGCATCCTGGGTGGTACGTTTGATCCGCCGCATACCGGTCATTTGTTACTGGCTGAAGAGGTACAGCGGCAACTGAATCTGGATAGAGTGATTTTTATCCCCGCTGGAGAACCGTGGGTCAAGGCGTCTCAGCGGGTCAGCCCTGCCGCGGAGCGCCTGGAGATGGTTAAGCTGGCCGTAACTGGTCGGACTTTTTTCGGTGTTAGTGATATGGAAGTCCGGCGCCCGGGTCCGTCCTACACCTGGGAAACCCTGGTTGAACTAAAAGAACGCTATCCTGATGATGAGTTATATTTTATACTCGGTTGGGACATTCTTCATGCTCTCCCCTTATGGCAGGAACCTCAACGCATCATAGAATCAGCTTGCCTGGTCTCTGCACCGCGGGTAGGCACTCCCCGACCCGATATTGAAGCCCTTGAAGCCGCGGTGCCGGGTATCGGCCAGCGGACAATTATCCTGACCCAACCGGAGATAGACATTTCCGCCACGGCTATCAGGCAGCGGGTGGCGCTGGGTCAGCCTGTTGACCACCTGGTGCCGCCGCTTGTGGCGGCTTATATTTCAGACAAAGGTCTTTATAAAGCTAAACCGATTCATTAGTATCAATCACCGGAATCATCGGGCCATTCGGGCGATAGACATCATACGATGATATTTCGTTAAGTGATTTACGGGCAAGCGGTTTGCCGTGCCGCTTTCAGGTATTGTCTGATCATCTCCTGGGGGGACAGAGTGGGTCGCGTTAAACTTATGGCAGCTTTTGCGGTGTTTGATCAAGTCAAGTAGAGACATTGATGAAGTATAACCGATAGCCTGCTTAAATTGCATCGGCTGGTGGTTGGGTTTTTGTATTCCGGACTAGGAATCTGCTGCTGCCAGGCCCCCTGCGATTAGAAGTGCCCGGTCAGCCATGATCTCCGCCGTCGCCCTGTCGGCCAGCACCCTGCCCTGTTTCATGATGACCAGCCGCGGACACAGGGCTTCAATAAGTTCCAGATCGTGCGAGACGATTATTTTAGTGATATCAAGGGATTTCAACAATTTGATGAGACCCCATTTGGCGGCAGGGTCCAGGTTAGATGACGGCTCGTCTAGTGCCAGCACCTCCGGGCGCATGGAAAGCACGCTCGCCAGGGCGATCCTCTTCTTCTCTCCCAGACTCAGGTGGTGTGACGAGCGGTTCTCAAAACTGGGTAAGCCGACAGCCTCAAGGGCATTGACTACGCGTTGTTTTACCTCGGTCTCAGCCAGCCCCATGTTGATTGGCCCAAAGGCCACGTCATCAAAGACACTGGGGCAAAAAAGCTGGTCGTCGGGGTTCTGGAAAACAACGCCGACCCTGGAGCGGATGGTTTTCAGATTGGCGCTATTGACCGGAAGACCTGAGACCTTAACCGCGCCGTTGCTGCCGTGGATAATACCGTTCAAATGCAGCAGCAGCGTTGATTTGCCGGCGCCGTTGCTGCCGGCGATAGCGATACACTCACCGTATCCGATGCTTAAACACACGCTATCCAGCGCCCGGTGTCCATCAGGGTATATGTAATTCAGGTTTTCAAGTTTGACTGCTTCGTTCATCATAGTGTCAGCCTTATCACTGTGGGAAGAATAATTGCTACCCCGAAGACCGCGCCGATGACGGCGTCGTTTCTGCTGAAAGCCAGTTCGTTCAAGCTGCGCGGGTGACCGTCAAAACCGCGGGCTACCATTGAGCCGTAGACGCGCTCGCCGCGTTCATAGGAGCGGATGAAAAGGGTCCCGATCATATTTCCGACAGTTTTAGCCTGGGCAAGGTTGGATATTTTGCCCGCGGAGCGTGAATCCCGCGCCTGTTTCATTCTGAGCACTTCATCAATGAGTAAAAATATATAGCGGTACATAAAGGACATGATCATCACCAGCACCTTGGGCGCTCCCAGACGTTCAATGCCTTTTAGCAGATTGGGTAAGGGTGTTGTCGAGGATAATAAAATGAGCGCCAAAACCGCCAGCCAGCTTTTAAGGAGTAAAGTACCGACAAAAATAAGTCCGATGTCGGTGACGCCAAGATGCCAGTTAAAGATGTCTAAACCTATTACTTCTGCGCCGGGGCGGGTAAAGACATTGATCAAACCTAACAGCAAAACAAAAGGCAGTATGATAAATGACCGCTTCAATACATAGCCCAGCGGCAGTCCGGAAACTGTAAAAACCGCAGCCAGCAAGACAAAATAGGCGCTAAAGACCAGCCAGCCTCCGGCTGGAGTGATGACTACCGCCACAATAAACAGTAGCACCAGCAACAACTTGGTACGCGGATCCAGACGGTGTATCGGTGTTTCAAGATCGCTATATTTATCTAAAAAACTGTGGCGCATGGCGGTGATGATTCTCCTTGGTCTTTAGCCAGAGACGGACGGTTTCGAGGCTCTTTTTCTGGTGATCAACCAGCTGAAGCCATAAACCGCGCCGAACATGACCAAAACGCCTGTCCATCCTGCTAGTATCGTGGCTGCGGCTTCATTTTCGACGCCGGGGAAGACATAATCGGCGATGATTTCAAAAGGTGATGATTGTGCCGTATCAATGAATGCATGGTCTTCCGCTACCCGTTCCAGACCATCGGGCGAACTGGAAGCCAAAGGAGAGACTGTAGCCAACAAAAGGGCAACCCCCAGACTAATCAGCCACCATTTCTTGAAGCTCATGTTATATCCTCTCCATCTGTAAAATATCAGCTCGGGAAGCCAGTACGGCGGAAACTACGAAGACGGTAATAAGCCCTTCGCCGATGCCTATCAGAACATGCACTCCGGCCATGGCTGGGAAGACAATGCCGAAAGGGGAAGCGCCGGATACTGCCAGCTCAATAGAAGCGGCCAGTGCCGCCAGCATTACTGAGACCCACCCGGCCGCCGCCGCGCCGATAATCTGACCTCGCCGGTTGCTACCGAAGATGCCAATTGTCAGCTTGTAGATTACAAAAGCGCCGAAAACTGCCACGATACCCATATTAAAGATATTGGCTCCCAGGGCCAGCAGCCCTCCGTCCTGAAAAATGAATGATTGAGCAATCAGCACTGCGGACATGATAATCACCCCCGCCCAAGGTCCGATCAGGATAACGCACAGGGTCGCCCCTATCAGATGTCCGCTGGTACCCCCGGCCACCGGGAAATTGAGCATTTGAGCGGCAAAGATGAAGGCGGCCAGTATGCCCATCAGCGGTACTTGTTTTTCGCCCAGTTTTTTGGCTGCCATCTTGACCGCTACCCCCAGCGTCCCTGCTGAGGCCGCGCCGGTGGTAGCCAGCGTTGCAGCATTCAGGAATCCATCGGGTATGTGCATCGTGGGTCCTCCTTAAAGAGTGGTTTGTGTGTTGTTAGCGCGGCACTGCTGGCAAAGGCCGGTGATGACGTGGTGGTTAAGCTCCGCTTCAAACCCATGGGTCTCGCGTAGCGTCTGAATTAGATTTGAGAGGGCCGCCTCAGGTAATTCTATGACCTTGCCGCAGGAACGGCATTTCAGGTGATGGTGGTGGCCTTCTTCTGAGTGATGATAAACATGACTGCCGTGGAGTTCAGCCTTGACCGCCAGCCCCAGGCTTTCCATTAGTTCCAGGGTACGGTAGACCGTTGAGCGGTTGACTCCTGCCACTCTGGTTTTGACCTCCTCAAAGATCGCGTCGGCGGTAAGATGTGAATTGCCCTGATGCAGAATGTCCAGAATGACCCGGCGCTGTGGCGTCAATCTGTAACCTTTTTCCTTGAGAATTATATTGCAACTCATAGTTATTGCGAACCTTCGCAATTATTATGGCATGTAGGAACAGCGGGGTCAAGCTGAAAAGACCATGAAGTCTGCTTTTGCAAAAGAGAAATCAGGGAGTTAAGTCGAAGGGTCTTCCTCTTCCTATCTGCCCTGTGGTCCCGTAGGGGCGAGGCATGCCTCGCCCGCCCTATTCGGTAAGCGTAAAAAGACAGAGCCACCTGTCGTTGCGAAGAGCGAAGCTAGCCTGTCCTGCTTGTCCCAAGTTTGTACTTGGGGAGCAAAGTTGAAGGATGGCAATCTCACCTATAAAACCAACAAACACATAGTTTTGTATTTTGGTCTTATTTGAGATTTATAGTGCTTCGGCCCTCCGAGCTTGTCGAAAGGCCCTCTCCATATGACCTGTGCTGAAGACAGCTATCTCTTACTTCAAAAATATACCCTCAAAAAGTCTCAAAACCCTCTTGACAATTGCCATCAAGCATACTACTATATAGCTAAAGAATATTAGAACACAGGAGCACAATTGAATCAAGAAAACAAATCACCGCTAAAACGCCGCCGCGGTGCCCCGCCCGGAAACTGTAATGCCCGTACCCACGGTTATTATTCTAAGGTCTTTATCGCCCAAAATCGTCTCAGAATTGAGGCACTGACCGGGTTTACCGGCATTGACCTGGAACTTTTCCAGGCTAAGTGTCGTTTGCAGCAGGTACTGCAACATAAGCCTGTCAACGTCGGGGTCAGAAAACGGATGCTGGTGCTCTTCATAGGCATGGTCGTCTTGAAATATCGTGTTGCCAAACATGACAATCAGGGTCTGATCGCCGCCTTGGAAAAGGTTCCGGATGATTTCAGCCTGTCGCCGGAGATACTGGAACAATTGGAGCAATGCTGATGAGCGATTTGTTTCTATTTGATTCAACCAAACAACCTCACTATTGGCATCCCATTTTTCAAAGCTGATGACCGGAGGTTGTTTCCCTAAAAAATATTCCGCCAAAAAACAAAACAAATCCCGATGCCGGTAGCATCCATGTTATTAAGCCATTTCTATATTAGAACACTTGTGTAGCCAAGATAGTCTATGGTATTATGACCAGGGATTTGTAAGGAACAGGTGAAGATGAATACAGAAAAAAATCCGGAAAAGCAAAAGTCATTGGAAATTGCCTTGGGTATGATTGAAAAACAGTTTGGCAAGGGCGCCATTATGAAACTTTCAGATGCCGCTTCGGGTATAGCCGTGGAGGTCATCCCTACCGGTTCACTGGCCCTTGATCTGGCTTTGGGTGTCGGCGGCATCCCTCGGGGCCGTGTCACTGAGATTTATGGCCCGGAAGGTTCTGGCAAGACCACTCTGGCGCAACATATCATGGCCCAGTGTCAGAAACGCGGCGGCAAGGCCTTTTATATTGATGTTGAGCATGCCTTTGATCCTAAATATGCCAAGATATGCGGTATCAACCTTGATGAGCTTTATATCGCCCAACCTGATGCCGGTGAGGAAGCTCTGGATATCTGCGAAAAATTGGTTCGCAGTGGCGGCGCTGATCTGGTGGTTATTGACAGTGTTGCCGCGCTGGTGCCCAAAGCGGAACTTGAGGGCGATATGGGGGATTCTCACGTTGGCCTTCAGGCGCGTCTGATGAGTCAGGCTCTTCGGAAACTTACTGCGTCGATTGGCAACACCGGTACTGCCGTCATCTTTATTAACCAGTTACGTGAGAAAGTCGGCGTTATGTTCGGTAATCCTGAGGTCACCCCCGGCGGCCGGGCGCTCAAGTTCTACGCCTCCGTGCGGCTGGATATCCGGCGGGTTGAGACTTTGAAAACCGGCAACACTGCCATCGGCAGCCACGTCAAAGCGCGGGTGGTTAAAAACAAGGTCGCCCCGCCCTTCCGGGTCGCGGAGTTTGATATACTCTTTGACTCCGGTATTTCCCGTGAGGGTAATCTGATTGATTTGGGAGTGGAAACCGGCATCATCAAGAAATCAGGTTCATTTTTCTCCTACGGCGATCTGCGCCTCGGCCAGGGCAGAGAAGCTGCCAGAACCTTCCTTGTCCAGCACCAGGACATCGCCGACGCACTTGAGGCCGAGATTCGGGCGGCCTCCGGCACTGTCCGGAGCACGGTTGAGGCTGATTAGGTCATAAGTTCAGTATCTGATCACAGCACTAAGATTTATCACCAAAGGAATGGCCAATGCCGAAATGGCATACAGGCGCTAAACTACTGACCGGTACTGACGAGGCCGAGGAATTATCGGCCGATTCCTCAAGTCTAGAATCATTGGATGAGCGCCCTGATGCTTGCTATGAGTCGGCGTTGAGGTTGCTTGACCATCGGGCACGCAGTGAATCCGAAGTCCGACGTCGTCTTGCCGACAAGGGTTTTGACCAGGAAAAAGTTGAAAGCACGCTAAACAGACTGAAGGCCTCCGGGGTTATCAATGATCAAGATTTTGCCCGGTTATGGACTGAAAACCGCACCGCTTCCAGACCTCGTTCGGCCTTCATGGTGAAACGGGAACTTCAGATCAAAGGTATCGCCGGTGATACCGCGGAAGAGGCTGTCGCCGTAATTGACGATGCTGAATCAGCCTACCGCGCCGCTTTGCCCCGGGTGCGCAGGTTGTCGGCTCTGTCGCCCAAAGAAGCAAGACTCAAGCTCAGCGCTTTCCTTAAGCGTCGGGGTTTCAGTTGGGATGTCGTGGAAGCAACCATGAAGCGTCTTGAAGCTGAAGAATCAGATAATCAAGTCCAAAAGTTCTGAAGCATATTTGTTTCTTCCGAAAACAACCGGTTGTTTTTACCAGTTTTAATCGTAATAAGGAGGTTGTTTTGGTATTTTTCACTTTGCTGAAAAACAAATCTGCTGCTGCTTTGGCTGGAGGCCGTACGTTGGTTGTAGAAACGACCGTTTGTTTTGGACTTGTTAGGATTTAGATATTAGATATTGATGCTTCATCCCCGTCCTTGCCAAGTTGACACTACCGGGTGAACGCCTTACTATTAACCGTTACCCCCCATAGTAACGGAAGCCAACTAAATATATATTCGGGGGTTTAAATATATGGGTCTTGACAACGTACTGGCTATTTTTTTTAGCTTTGTTATCGGTGCTATCTTCGGCGGTATGGCTATTTTTATCTCCCGCGGTACCATGATTTCCCGCCAGCTTAAGGTTGCTCAGCGCAAGGCGTCACATACTATCGCTGAGTCCAGGATAGAATCCCGAAACATTATCCAGGAAGGCCGGGATGAAGCGGAAAAGTTACGGCTTTCCGCCGATGCTGACTTGCGGGAGCGCAGGTCAGAGTTAGCCCGGCAGGAAAACCGGGTTACCCAAAAGGTAGAAACTCTGGAGCGTAAGCTGGAAAATCTCGATCAGCGGGAGCGGGATTTGCTCAACAGAGAGAAGTCCATTGAAGAAGAACGGGAGAAGGTCGGCACCCTCCGTGAGCAGGAACAACAGAAACTTGAGGATGTGGCCGGTCTGACCACCCAGGAAGCCAAGGAGCATCTGCTGGAAATAGTTGAAGGTGAAATGCAGCAGGAGACCTCCCGCCGTGTCCGGCAGTGGGAACAAAAGATTAAAGAGGAAGCTGATGAAAAGGCACGGGATATCATTATCCATGCTATTCAGCGCTGTGCCTCCGATGTGGTTGTGGAAACCACTGCTAGTGTGGTGGCAATCCCCAGCGATGAAATGAAAGGCCGCCTGATAGGCCGTGAAGGCCGCAACATCCGCGCCTTGGAACAGGCCACTGGTGTTGACCTCATTATTGACGACACTCCGGAGGCGGTTACCATCAGCAGCTTCGATCCGGTCCGGCGTGAGATCGCCCGCCAGGCACTATCGAAACTGGTCTTAGATGGACGGATACATCCGGCGCGTATTGAAGAAGTGGTGGCCAAAGCCAAAGAAGAAACTGAGGCTGCCATGCAAAGCGCCGGTGAGCAGGCGGCCTACTCCGCCGGAGTCCATGGCTTGAGACCGGAACTCATAAAGCTCATGGGTAGGCTCAAGTACCGCACCAGTTATGGTCAAAATGTTTTACAACATAGCGTGGAAGTAGCGCAGATGTCCGGTATGATCGCCACAGAATTAGGGGTTAATGTTAATATCGCCAAACGCGCCGGTTTCCTTCACGATATCGGCAAAGCGGTTGACCGTGAGGTAGAGGGCACCCATGCCGCTATCGGTGCTGATCTTGTGAAGCAGTGGGATAAATCAGCTGACGTGGTGCGTGGTGTCGCCGAGCATCATTTTGATATGCCTGAGACTTCAATCTGGGGTTTTATTGTCTCTGCCGCGGATGCCATTTCAAGCGCCCGCCCGGGAGCCCGCCGTGAATCGCTGGAAAACTATATCAAGCGCTTGAAAGATCTGGAAGAAATCGCCAATAGCTTTGAGGGTGTTGAACGCTCTTACGCCATCCAGGCCGGCCGGGAGATACGGATTATGGTCAAGCCGGAAGTGGTGGATGATCTGGGCGCTATGCGTCTTGCCCGGGATATTGTCAAAAAGATAGAAGATGGTTTGGATTACCCGGGTCAGATCAAGGTAACGGTTATGCGAGAAACCCGCGCGACAGACTTCGCCCGATAGGGTTTCGGCTTTAAGCGAGTATTGGTGATGCTATCGAAATTGGATGAATACTCAACTGGGGTTCGGGATAACAAAAACGCGATACTAAATTAGCAAACAAAGTAACACTTTGCTAATTTATGGCTGTTTTAGGTGATATTATGTCTAGTACCCATTGACAAAGTTCGGTTTGGCAGAGTATCATTTATTTTCAGCAGAGATTCCCTGCTCCAATAACAGGAGGTTGAAAATGCGTTTAGGACCAATGGAGCTCGTTATAATTTTGGTTATCGTCCTTCTGATCTTCGGCGTCGGCAAGTTGCCGCAAGTGGGCGAGGCTATCGGCAAAGGACTGCGTTCTTTCCAGAAAGCCTCAACTGGTGAAGACGAGGAAGTCAAAGAAGAGACCAAAGAAGAAACTAAGGTTGAGAAAGCCACAGTGGTCAAAACAGAGGCAGTAGAGACCAAACCGCAAACTGAAGACAAACCTAAATCTGATGACTTATAGTAGAATATAAAAAAACAGTTCATTCGGGAGCCATGCTCCCAGAGGGGGATCGCTATGCGATTCGGACCTGTTGAAATATTACTGATAATAGTTATCATCCTTATCATAACCGGGGCGGCCTTTGTGCCGTCGTTTGGCAGGATGCTGGGTAAAGGAGTTCACCAATTGCGGCACGCCGTCGGCGGGGCTGACAAATCACCGGAAACAAAATTGGTGACGCATCTGGAAGACGGCGTCGCGGCCAAAGAGGTTAAACGGCGGACGCAAAGCAATAAACAATCAAAAACCGTCTAAGGGTTCATTTCCGGCGGCTTCCATGTATAGCAGACGAGAAGGCAAAGGTAGCTAGATGAATTTTTTTGGCATGGGTACGTTTGAGGTCGTTACGATTCTCATTATTGCTACGCTTGTCTTTGGTCCTAACAGGATACCTGAGTTCGCCAAGAAAGCTGGCGAATTTTTACGTAGTTTTCGCAAGATAACCACGGAAATGACCAAGGAGTTTACCAAGGCCATTGACAGCTCACCAACCAAACCTTCAAGTTCCGGCAAGTCATCCGAATCAACTTTGGATAAATTTTTAAGCGGCAGCGATAAAAAATAAAGGGCTGATTTAGAAGGATCCGACCGAAAAAATGACCGAAGAAAAACGCCTGCCTATTACCCAACATTTTACCGAGATGCGGCAGCGCTTCTTCCGTGCTGTTGCCGGTATCGTGGTGGGTACCGTGATAGCGATGTTCTTCGGTAATCAGCTTATTGAAATTCTTCAGCGTCCGGCTGG
Organism: Dehalogenimonas sp. WBC-2; assembly: GCA_001005265.1. NCBI lineage: Bacteria > Bacillati > Chloroflexota > Dehalococcoidia > Dehalococcoidales > Dehalococcoidaceae > Dehalogenimonas > Dehalogenimonas sp. WBC-2. The sequence goes on along the minus strand of CP011392.1, from coordinate 1,703,128 downwards.
AGACCTGGCGGGAAGTCTTGTCGCTATAGAGATGCTGGAGTATTTCAGCCTCTATTTTAGAGTATCACTCACTGCCGGATTCATTCTTGCCATGCCTTGGGTAGTGTACCAATTATTTGCCTTTCTGGCACCAGCATTTACCCAAAAGGAAAAGAAATTCATCTTTACCTTTTTCCCGTTTATTATAGGCATGTTTCTTGTCGGGGTGGCCTTTGCTTATTGGGTAGCGATACCGCCGGCAGTTCAATTTCTATTTGGTTTTGGTAGTGACGTTGTTGTGATAATGCCCCGTATATCCAACTATGTTGATGTGGTGCTTAGGTTGCTGGTGGGTATAGGTTTAGCTTTTGAACTGCCTATTATTTTGGCGGCGTTATCAGGGCTTGGAATTGTCAGTTCCAAGTGGCTGGCTTCAAAACGGAAAATATGGTTTGTTTTGGCCTTTGTAATTGCTGCTTTCATCACTCCTACCTTTGATCCTGTGAATCAAACAATTGTAGCCGGGCCGCTCATCGTCCTGTATGAAATCAGCATATGGTTAACTAAGATCGTACGCAAACGTAAAGTCTCCGGGGCAAACACCACTTAGTTTGTAACTGTTGAGTCTCAGGCATATAATACCGGAGTTTCTCTCTGCCTCCTGTTAAGTGTGACGTAAGTTTTTACAACTGGTAACTAGTTAATTAATTACTTTATACTAATGATTATGACAGGTACTTATCAGGGATTTATCTTGAAATTGATTGCACTGCAGGCTGATGGAACCAATCGCTAGTTTTTCTAGAAAGCACACTTCCAGACTTATTTACGGCCTGGCAATTGTGGCGCTTTTGGGAGCAGGCGTTTACGGCCAGCTTAGTCACGGGTTATCAGGTAACGAAGAATTCCTGTCTGGAGCTATGCCTGAGGCTGCTACCTTTAAATCCCTCCAAACCAGTGGTGGCGCGACGTTGTATCTGGCGCGCGACACTGCGGGTACGGAAATGGGATACATAACCGCCTCAGAAGGTCCGGGTTATGGTGGACCGCTGAAAGTGCTGGTCAACTGGACACCCGATGGTATTATAACTGCAGTTACAGTGCCGGATCATCATGAGGATCTGCCGTGGTGGAATGTTCTCATTAAACAGGATTTTTTTGGTCAGTATGTCGGGCGTAGTTTCAGTGAACCGCTACAACTTTTTAATGATATCGATGCCAGCACTGGTTCCACCGTATCCTGTAATGGTGTAGCTGTTGGTGTACGCAGCGGCCGATTGGTTATGGCCCAATATCTCGGCCAACCCTACAATGGACCAGCGGACCCTATCATCATCGGCAGACCGGAACTAACGGTAGCCATCGGTCTCTTGGCGGTTGTTCTGGCCAGGATCATTCCAGGGTTGCGTCGTCGCGCTTGGCCACGTGTTATAACACTCATCTATGGCTTTGTAGTCCTCGGGATTTGGCTGGCAATCCCTTTGAGTCTGACCAACATTGCCTCTTGGTTGGTAGGCTATGCACCCCACTTACAGACATTTTTTGTGATGTATATTATTGTTTTCGGAGTTATCGGGCTGGCCGTGATCTTTGGCAAGAATTTTTATTGTTTCTGGCTGTGCCCGTATGTGGCAGTTCAGGAATTATTGTATGCCATCTTCCGTATAAGAGTACAGCCAGATGGAAAATGGTTCAAAATCTTACGTAATGCTCGCTATATTCTGCTGTTTATAGCTCTATTTCTTGTATTGGCGCTCAAAAATCCATCGGTATCGGTCTTTGAACCTTGGAATGTACTCTTCAGTTTGAAGGGTACCACCGATCAATGGGTGCTGATGTTTTTCTCATTGGGAGTCGCCATATTTATCTATGATTTCTGGTGTCATTATCTATGTCCTGTGGGTGCTGTAATGGATGTGATTCTAAAAGGCCGCCGAGGGGTTATTGGTTTATGGCAAAAAAGCAACAACAAAACAAGAGGCATAATGCCGCCAACAACTTCGTAAAGCTGATGGTCGCCATTGGTTTTATCCTGGTGCTGGTGGTAATAGCCACCAAGGTTACTGCGGTGTTCGCATAGCATAGGAAATTGTTAGAATTGATGCCTCCACAGCGTGACCACCTATTGGGTCAATTCTATAAGAAATTCTGTGCCTCTGGTCAACAGGTTATAAACAAGGGTCGGCATGGTAAGCGAAATGGCGCTGAAATCGGAACGCCAGAAACTTGCCAGCAGTGCCATGTCATTGTAAGATGGTAAAACATCACAACTTCTTGGTGTTTGTGGTGAGTCTGGTGAACACCGTTCAGGTGGATCTATTGAGGCATGAATTGAGCAGCATAGCGGTCTCACAGCATAAATAGCGCAATCGTTATTGCCTGTTAAAAAAGGGCATGGTATGGTCATTTTGGCATATTCGTGGTGTGTAGAGATGACTGAAGTCCGGTATGATTCGACAGGTGTTCCGGAAAGCCGGGCTAAGGTCCTTAATTGGTCCAACCCGGCACAGGTGACGCCTGCCTTTTCTTGCCAAGTGGAATAAGCTTTCAGGAATTGTGTGAGTGTATGCTCATCCTCGTACAGAAAATCAACGATTACCAAACCCTCGGCAATCGATGCGGTGATGTAATGGTGACAACAATGGGAGCAACCCCGGCGGCAGGTTATGGAGTCTCCAGAGACGTCAAGCTCCCGGACTAAGTGTTTCCTTGTTTTAGCGGTGACTTTATCTTTGGCAGCGGTGAAACGGGCACAATGTTCCATTTTTCGAGTACCTTGAACACCTGCATATTCAGCTTGATTTACTACTATGATTGAGTCTAATTCATCTGCGCCGTGCATAATGGTGGATTATACCATGTCTGTGAGCGGTGTAAGCTAAACAATCCCACTTCATGTTGTAGTAGAAAAAGGCCCGTCTTTTTAGGCGGGCCTTTTCGGGATTTAAGAAAGCGCTTACCGGGAGGCGAAACCGCCGCGCATGGAATCGATGCCATAGGTTGGCATATTAGTGCGGTTCCAGAAGAAGTCCTCAATATTTTTTTGAGCGTCTTCGCTGTCCTTCCCAAAATCGTACATTGGATAACCGAAGGCTTCATCCAAAGTGCGGAAGAAACCATTGAACATAGAAGTCTGAGATATTGCAGTTTGAACGATAGAGTGGACGCTGGCGGCGGAAGCTTTGCCGAAGACACAGCGTGAACCGCAGCCGAAGGAGCCGCAAACATCAATGCCGACACTTTGTGTGCAATCGGTAGGTGCAAACCACCAATGAGCGTACATATTGGGTTCGTCAACGCCGGTATAAGCGTTTTTGGTATCAAGCTTGGTGACTTCAGGGTGTTTGGCTTCAAAGGCGGAGCGGCCTGGCCAACGATTCCAGGGACCGATTGTCTCAAAAGATGGCTCTTTAACTATGGGAGCGCTCAGACCGCCACCATTGCGACTGATAGCGCCGCCGGGACAAAGGACGGCACATTTCATGCAATCGTAGCAGAACTTGTGCATACCGGCTTCAATGGGTTTGGTTGGTGCCAGCGGGAGGTCGGTGACGATACCGGCGGAAACGCCGATGTGAGAACCGAAGGTGGGAGATGCGGAGTAATAGGCACGCATCAACTCACCCATACCTCCTAGGATGGCGAAGGCAACATTCTCAGAGAAGTTGTTAGTGTAGTCTAGTGGGCCGCAAGCTTGATAACCGAGAGTGGCTAACATGGCTTGGATCTTGCGCTGGATCTGGCGGCCGTCACCGTAACGGCGGTCACCAAGGCTGTTGTTGATGGAGTCATTGCTCATCTGGAGATTCCAGTTGATGACCCACTTGGCCTTATTTGGCAAAACGCGCTTGCCAGCGCGGGGAGACTTGGAGGTGCCGGTTTCACCAGTCTCATAGGCGTTATCAACGTCTTCCCAGACATAGGGTTTGCCGTCATGGAAGTCATGGGTGAAGATGAAATTGCTGGTAATGTCGTCAATCTCCAGGAAGGCGACATCAGCAGCGCCGTAGAGACGGAGGGCAGCCTTAATCATCTGAGAGTTCTCCTCTGGGGTAGCTTCCCAGCGCGGGATACCTAACTTTTCTGGTCCACTGACACTAGGAGGCAGGAAGCCGTAGGGTGTATCCATTTTATTACCATAGCTTAGTTGGGCGGCAGCACGGGTCTGGATACCCTTCCAGCCGCGGGGGTTCTTCAGGCATTCTGCTTGGTAGGCAGCTTTGTCGGCTGCTTGTTTTTTGAAAGTACCGGGTCCATCGCGATCATCAAGCCAGATACCTTGTTCAACCGCGCCTCCCCAAGAACACTGGTTAGTATGGCGTTGGTCGGTTCGGGTGATCTTGGTCCAATCATGGGGTGAAGAGATATCATATGTATCACGCTCCTTGACATACCAGGGATGTGCGTGAATGGGACCAGGAGCCGAAGAGGTAAGTTCGTCCATGTCATTGAAGGTTGGAGCTACCAAGCTGGCGGTGCCGAGACCAACACCGGCGACACCGAGACCTTTCATGAAGTCGCGGCGGCTGACTGTTGAATGGAATTTGTTCATCTTTTCTCCTAAATACTTAAATTTCCTGTCTTTCCAAGTGTCATCCGATCTCTCCCGGAAGTCATTACCATGCTTCCTCCACTATACTGCTGGTTATTAATTAATGATGAAGTTATATTGAGTTTAAATATTATTAATACTAATAATATTGACGCCAGTATTATATACACTGGTTGAAGAAAAAACATCGTACTGAAGAACTAGAGAGTCTAAGTATTGTGGTTATAGCCAATAAGATAAAATAAATAGACTAATTGCTATATTTGGAGGGGTATCAATTTGCATATAAATATTAGGAGGTACTGCGTTATTTAAGCACAATTACTCATACAAAAAAGCTTGCCCTACCAGGGTAGGCTTTTTTCGAAGATGAACAATTGATTAGCGGAAGATGATTCTTGCAATAAAAACTTGAGAAAACAAATAGCGGGAGGCAGTCAAGCCTCCCGCTATTTCAAGACACGTGAACTAGATTTTTCGGCCGCCGCCACGCAAAGTATTGATACCATATATTGGCGTAGATGACTGGTTATTCCAGAACTGATCCAAATTATCCTGGACACCTTGTCCGTCTATGCCATAATCGAACTTGGGGTAACCGAATATTCCATCCATTTGCTTAAAAAAGCTGTTAAAAATAGGGGTGACAGCGACGGTAGTTTTAACGAGACTATGAACAATTGATTCCGTACCGTTGGCAAACACGCAACGTGAACCACAACCGAAGGAACCACACGTATTGATGGCAGGGGTCAAATTGCAGTCACAAGGGGAGAACCACCAATGTTTCATGAAACCTGGTTCATCGACACCCTTGTAACCGTTTTTGTTGTCAATCTTACCCAGTTCAGGATGCTTGGCATCGAAGGCAGACCGACCGCTCCATCGATTCCACGGACCCAGAGCATCCCAAGTGGGATCTTTAACAATCGGACCATTCGGTTCACCCATCCTGCTAATGGCTCCACCGGGACACACTTCGGCACATTTCATGCAGTCAAAACACATTCGATGAATACCGGCGTCAATTGGATAGGTAGGAGCCAACGGCAGGTCAGTAACGATAGTAGCCGAAACACCGAGCGATGAACCAAAAGTCGGGGATATAGAGGAATACCAGCGAGCGACTTCACTGACGCCCCCCAGTACGGCAAACGCTACATTTTCTGAAAAGTTGTTAGTATAGTCCAACGGACCATGGGCAACATAACCAAGACCAGATAACCACCCTTGAAGTTGCCTTTGGATGACGCGACCATGACCATAGCGCCTGTCGGAAAAGTTGTTGTTAATAGAATCATTACTCATTTGGAGAGAGTAATTGATAGCCCACATGGCTTTTTTAGGGAGAACACGCTTACCCGCACGAGGAGACTTGCTAGTGCCAGTCTCTCCTGTTTCATACCCTACTTCTACATCTTCCCAAAGATATGGTTTACCATCATGAAAGTCGTTTGTAAAGATAAATTTACTCATCTTGTCATCGAGTTCATGGAAAGCTACATCACAGGCGCCGTTTAGAAGCAAACCTGCTTTTATCATCTGGGAATTCTCTTCAGGGGTACCTTCCCAACGAGGAATGCCACGGGAAGTTGGGGTGGCGACGGCTGGTGGCATAAAACCATTAGGACTATCCATATTAGTGCCGTATCCAAAAGTTCCACGATAGGCCATGTTGCGAAGACCAGCCCATCCTCTTGGTTGTGTTAATCCCTGCTTATCATAAGCAGATTTTGCTTCAGCAGCTTTTGCTGCCGTTCCGGCACCATCACGGTCATCCATCCATGCTTTTACTTCAGGGGTCCCTTGCCAGGAGCATTGGATAGTATGTCTTTCATCGGTCTGGGTTAGTTTGCTCCAATCATGCTCAAAGGTGGCATCATATTGATCAAGTTCTTTAACAAACCAAGGGTAATTATGAATGGGACCAGGGGCGGAAGAGGTAAGCTCATCCAGGTCGTTGAAGACTGGGGCTGCCAAGCTGGCGGCGCCTATACCAGCGCCGGCCATACCGAGACCTTTCATAAAGTCGCGGCGGCTGACCGAAGAATGGAATTTGTTCATCTTTTTCTCCTAAATTTTTCTAATCTGTAGTACCAGACAACCCTTGGTATATTTTCCTGCGGCACCTCCTCTAAGAAATTTAACAGGTAATGCGCACATTCACTATGCTATGGTATAATATAGTAGAATGAAGGTTATATTCCATAGTCATATTGTGAACATTAACAACAAAAAAAACATCGTACCGAAGAACTAGTACTAGTAAGCATTTCGGCGTATTTTTTATTAAGACAATAGGTATATTAAAATTTATTTGCTGGCAACAGTTTCTTGAGTCATTGATGAGGAATGGTGAATGGTGGTAGTTTGAAAAAGTTTAGAAACATCTTTGACCCTCCAACATGAAAAATGGACTCTCAAAAGTTCCAAAACCCCATTGACTCCCCACCGCAAGTATCTATCAGTTGTTCTCTGATTATTTGGTAGTTAAAAAGAGTATTTGAATTATTTGTTTCTTCCAAAAACAAATCCGCTACCACTTTCTGGCACAGTGGCCGGGTTTGGTCGTATGGCGAGACACCTATCCAGCTTGTATTGGTGCGACCAGGGAACGAAATTGTGGGGGAGACTCGTGCGTCTCCCGCCCCGAGCTCTGGAAGCACAAAAGCATATTTAAAAGGAGAACAGCAACGTATTTTATCAACGCAATGAAGTTGAAAGTGCAATGCAAACTGACAACTGTAAATGTTGACTGGATCTCAAGCACCGAATTGTTGCTTTGAATCAAAACTCTAGTTATCAAAAAGTAGGTATTTGTGTTGAAGCAATTATCCCGTTCGCCCTTTGGGATTTGATATTTTTTACTATTTGGTGCATGTGACTTGGAATTCACAGGTCAATATCTTATGGACGCTTACATCAGTGTTGACATCTCTTAACTTGAGATTTATAATCCCCAAGACAATTTTCACATTTCTATTTACTGTCGGTGTTGGGTGGGTGAGGAAGAAGGAAGCGAGGGCTTAAGTTGAGGCAAGGCAGTTTCTGGCAGCTCCACGGCAAAACATTATTAATAATCGGTGCCATAGTCAGCCTAGTGGGTGGCTGGTTCTATGGTGAACTAAATCTTTCTACAAATGTAGATACTTATCTCCCCGATGTCATGCCAGAGGCGACTTCTTTTGAACTGGTTTCCAGCCAAGCAGCTGAAGGTCAATATCTTTATAAAGCTATTGATCAGGGCTCTCCTATAGGATATGTCACGGCAGGCCAAGGCCAGGGTTACGGTGGGCCTATTGTAGTCTTGGTAGCCTGGACACTTGACGGCACAATCACCAATATTCAGGTGCCGGAACACCAGGAGACACCGGCTTGGTACAACCGGTTGGCGAATGCTGATTATTTCAGCCAGTATATCGGCCGTGATTTTACATCACCATTTACTCTGGATGACGATATAGATGCTGCTGCTGGCGTAACCCGCTCATCTACAGGGGTGGCAAAAGGCGTTTATGAAGGCCGTTTACTGCTGGCTGACCAGTTAGGTCAACCGTACGTTGGGGCTAAGGAACAAATAAAGGTGGGTATGCCTGAGATTTTCCTCTTAATCTCCATCGGTCTGGTAGTGGCATTCCGAATGGTTCCCGGATTGCGCAAGTTACGGTGGCCCCGTTACTTGATGCTGATCTTTGGTTTGGGTGTATTTGGCGTCTGGCTATCAGCCATGCTATCGCTCATCAATTTTGTAGTTTTCCCAATCGGATATGCTCCTTCGCCAGCCACTAACCTGTTCCTTTATATCATGGTCATTGGATTTGTCGGGTTGGCGCTTATTGTGGGGAAAAATTTCTGGTGTTTCTGGATCTGCCCGTTTTGTGCCTTGCAAGAAGGTGCCCACTTCCTGGGCGGTAGCAAGATAAGACCGGTGACCAAGCGTCAACTTGTTTTAAGGAATGCCCGCTATATCATCCTCTGGGCGGTGGTACTGCTGGTGCTCATATTCCGCCAGCCACAGCTAGCGGTTTTCGAGCCATGGAACACCATATTTAGCCTTGAAGGCACTTTCTCGCAATGGATTTTGGTTGGTGCTGTTATTGGAATTGCGCTCTTTATATATGACTTTTGGTGTCACTATATTTGCCCGGTGGGCGCAACTATGGATATCGTGCTAAAGCTCCGAACATGGGCAATCAATACTTACGGACGGCTCACGGCCCGTTAGCCGTCGCGGAGGAGACTAAAGTTGTCCAAGAATAAAAATGTAGTTGTAATACCTGCAGAGGCAGTCGGCAGAGACCACAAGACTTTTGGCAAGCGCGAAGAGTTTAAGTGGAGTGAAGCCAAGTGCACCGCTTGCGGACGTTGCAGCCGTATTTGTCCCGTTGATGCCATAACTGTTGACCGAACCAAGGAAGTTACCAAAAGGATGCGTTCGGCCCCCTGTTCTCAAGCTTGTCCCGCCGGTATTGATTCCTCACGTTATATCAGATTCATCGGTGAAGGAAAGTTTTCTGAAGCCGCCGCAGTGATGCGGGAAAAAGTACCATTCCCGTGGGTGCTGGGTCATATTTGTAAACGTCCATGTGAGTCTGTATGTCAGAGAGGCAAATACGAGGGTTCACTGTTGATCCGGGCGTTGAAGCGCTTTGCGGCGGCAAATGATAATGGGCAGTGGCGCCAGGGTATCAATGTAGCGGCGTCTTCAGGGAAAAATGTTGCGGTCATTGGCTCGGGTCCTGCGGGATTGTCAACAGCTTATTATTTAAACCTTCTTGGTCATAAGGTAACGGTATTTGAAGCGCTGCCGAACAAGGGCGGTAAGATGCTTTCCAGCATTCCAGACTACCAATTGCCTAAAGACGTGATGAATGCAGAGATTGAGATTATTGAGAGTCTGGGTGTTGAGATTAAGACAAATTCCAAAATAGAATCGGTGGCAACTCTCTTAAACAGCGGATTTGATGCCGTGGCGCTGGCCATCGGTGTTCAAGGCTGGGGCAAATCGCTGAAGTTGCCGATACCAGATTCGCAGGATAAAGCAGTCATTAACGGGGAATCACTGATTAAGACTATTGAAGCTGGTAAAGAACTTGATCTTGGCAAGAGAGTGATTGTTCTTGGGGGCGGTGCGACTGCCTTTAAAGTGGCGTTGGGCGCGGCACGCGGTGGTGCTAAAGAGGTACATATTTTTGGACAGGAGCACATTGGAGGGGGTGAGGCGGATGCTTGGGAAGTCGATGAAGCCTTGGCCGAAGGTGTCGTTGTGCACTCCTCCTCCCTCTTCTATCGGGTGATAGTGGAGGAAGGACAAATCAAGGGGGTTGGGGCTCAGAAAGTCAGGGCCTTTGGTTATGATCGGGACGGCAAACTTGGCTATGAACCGTTGCCGGGTATTGAGGAAGTCTTTACCGCAGATAGTGTTGTATCAGCCATGGGCACTCCAGGCTCGTCTGATGGACCAATGGAGGTCAGACAAGGCGTATTCGCTGCCGGTGATGCTGTGAATGAACAACGATCGGTAATCGAATCCATTGCTGCCGCACGTTGGGTGGCGTCCAATATTGACCGGTATCTGGGCGGTGATGGGGATCTTGACCAAACCCTCGCACCCGCAGAATCTGCCAAAGCTACGACACCGCTCCGTGAATTCAGACGTAAGTTCCCGTCAGTGGTACCAGTCGAACAGGTAAAAACTTCGGACGGCAGCTTAGCTGCATCAGAACAAACATTGTCAGCTTCAGCTGCCGTAGCCGACGCCGGACGTTGCCTTAAATGCGACCTGAGCTATGATTTGAAGAATTACAAGCTTGATACGGGAGTGTGTGTATTTTGCGGCCGCTGTATCGAGGCTTGTCTTTGGAGCGCTATCACGCCAGGGGACGGCTATACCGTGGCTGCTGAAGCCATCAAGAAAACTGAACAAGCTGACGGACGGAAGACTTTCAGTTATGTTTTAGCTATTCTTGTTATTACTGTGGCGGTTATGATAGCGGCCATTCTTTTACCCAAATTATTTGGTTAGACTCGTGAACAGAGGTTACTGGAAATGAAAAAAGAACTTAACCGGCGTGAGTTCGTGCGCATCAGTGCAATAAGCGTCGGCGTTTTAGCCCTTGGCGGCATAGGGGTGAAAGAGATCATCAAAGCAGGCGAAGCGAAGGAAGTCTCTGAAACACGTGAACTGCTGGGGACCTTCATCACAATAAAACTGATTGATACTGAAACGAAACATGCCAAAGGAGCCATAGAGGACGCCTTTTCTGAGATAAAACGACTGTCGCTTATCTTGTCTCGGCATGATCCCGCCAGCGAATTGGCTATTTTGAATAAGACCGGCGCAATCGCCAATGCCTCACCGGAACTGGTCGGGGTCGTGCAGAAGTCACTCGCCTTTTCTGATCTGACCGGCGGCGCTTTTGATGTGTCAGTGTTGCCATTGCTATCTCTCTTTACTGACAGTTTTGCCGATGGAGGTGAAGCGCCAAGTGAAAAGTCCGTTGATGCCGCCCTTGAAAAAGTAGGCAGCCGATTCATTAAACTGAACGACCGAACCATCAGTCTGGCCGCACCGGGCATGGGTCTGACGCTTGACGGAATCGCCAAAGGTTATGTCATAGATCAGGCGGCGGCGTTGCTGAAAGCACGCGGGCTGACACAGGTACTTGTTGAAGCCGGTGGAGATATGGCGCTCAGAGGTATGCGGGAAGATGGCGAACCATGGAAGATCGGGGTGACCCACCCACGAGCCCTAGCTGGCTACTATGAAGTTCTCCAGACCTCCAATGACTGCCTTGCCACCTCAGGGGATTATGAGAACGCATTTACCCCGGATTATAGTTGGCATCATATCATTGATCCGAGGTTGGGCCATTCACCGAGAGAAGTGGCCTCTGCAACCGTTATCGCTCCGGACACTACTTATGCTGATGCTTTGGCCACAGCGGCCGTCGTGCTTGGTGTTTCCGAATCATTGGCTCTCTTTGAAAAATTACCAGGTGTTCAGGCGCTGCTTATCAACAAGGAAATGAAGAGCTTTTCCACCAGCGGTTTCTATGAAGCGACTGGCTCTCAATAGACGACGATCTCCAAACATAACAAGTGGAGGCAAGGGACATGGCAGGCGGAACTTTAACCAAGAGTCTGATGGTAACCTCACCAGTGATTGCTGCGGCGCTGATTAGCTTGTTTTTCAGCGTTAATTTGGCGATAAACCCTGATACTGAAGCGGGGTTTATTCCGCCCACGACCACTGTCCCAACCACGACAACACCGCCAACCGCACCCCCAACAACCACGCCCGTGCCAACCATCCCTGATTTAGGTGGTGAGTTCTAACCAACTTCCAGCACAAGTGTAATTCTGGGTTTATGGCTTAACACCTCATAATCAGGGAATTTGTTCATTCCAGTTTCCGTGCCGCAAGACGGACATTATCCTGCCTGCGGGTGATGCCTTCCTGGTCCAGACGGGTGAGAAAAGGTATGCTATATTTGCGGGAGAAACCAGTGGCGGCGCTCATGTCCTGGATGGCAATTTGCCCTTGGCTTTTCAGGATGTCAATGACTTTTTGTTTGATCTCCCGGTACTGCGCCGCTGTCAACAGGATGCCGTCGGGCAATTCAATGAGTTTACCCTGTTCCAGCATATAGCGTAGGACGTTGGCGATACCCGAAACAGATTTCAGAAGTTCAGTTCTGGTGGGAGGGGCGGCGGGGTTTTGCATAATTGCTGAGATGATTCTGTTTTCCATCTCTGTCTGGTCACCGGAAAGCTGCGGTTTGTGGGAAGACAAGGCTAATACATCATCCATACGGGTGATTTTCTTGCTCGTGATCAGTTCTTCAACCAACGATGTGAAAAGACCCTCAGGTAGCTTAAGTTTTGCCGCAATCTCAGCTTGGGATAGGCCTTTCTTAAGCGGCTGAGCTTTGTGTTCCGCTGCCAGGTTATCCAGTAACGCCCGCATTTGCTCCTGCCAGAAAGCGGCATCTATAAGCCAGTCATTGCTGACAATCACGGCGCTACTTTGGGCTTTGACTTCAATGGCTTTTGTAATGGTCGCCTCACTATGAGGACTAGCCTGTAAAAAGCCGTGACGCTTAGTAAAGTGGGTCTTATCAAGTTCGGTGGTTATGATGGATGCCAGACTTAATTCCCGGCGCTCATTCAGCCGTTTTATCTGCCGCTCGGCGTTTTTAGGCTGGTAGCGTTCTGCCGATGGGTCTAGTATTCTGCCGCCGCCGATGGTTTCCGCTGGTGAATTCCGGCGTACGATGAAGCGCTCGCCGATGAAAGCGGCGAACTCTGCCGGCAAGCGGAACTGAACCAGCGTCGGTCCTTCCTGAGGTGAAATTTCACGGCTGGACAGAGCGATGACCCGGGCAGATGACTCGGTGGTCTCGAAAAAGAGGCTCAGTTCTGCGCCGGTCTTAAGCGGCTGTTTTAATGATGGCAGCAGGCACAGTTCAGCATCCAGATAACGTGACAGCGGCGTCTCAGCGCCGCGGGGCACGATGATATCGCCGCGCTCCAGGTCTTCTTTTTTTAGGCCGGAAAGGTTGAGGGCAACACGGGAACCTGGTTGGGCCTTGCTGAGGTGCTGCTTGTAGCTTTCGATACTGCGAATCTGTCCCCTGATGCCTTTCGGTAGAATAGTCACCTCGTCGCCAACCGCCAACGTACCATGGTGCAGTGTACCGGTGATGACGGTGCCTACACCTTTGATGGTGAACACGCGGTCGATAGGTAGCCGCGGCTTGCCGATGTCGGCTTGGTTAATGTCAGCAACCAGCTTGCCGATGGCTGTTTTGAGGTCGTCGAGGCCCAGGCCGCTTTTAGCGCTGACTTCTATTATGGGCGCACCAGCCAGCACGGTATCACTAAGATGTTCGGTAATATCAGCGTGAACCATAGCGCACCAATCGGCTTCCACCAGGTCAATCTTGTTGAGAACAACGATGCCTTTTGAAATACCAAGCAGGTTGATGATCTGGAGGTGTTCCTCGGTCTGCGGCATCCAGCCGTCATCGGCGGCGATGACCAGCATGACGGCATCAATGCCGGTCAGGCCGGGGATGACATTATGCACGAAGTGTTGGTGTCCAGGCACGTCCACCAGGCCGACATATTCGCCGTCCGGCAGAGCAAACCAGGCGAAGCCCAGATCAATGGTCATGCCGCGCTCTTTTTCCTCCGGCAATCGGTCGGGGTCGATGGAAGTAAGAGCCTTCACCACGCTCGATTTACCGTGGTCAATATGACCGGCAGTACCCAGCGTAATCATCCGCTAGACTCCGAAAGCCGCGATCATGGCTTGTACAAGGTCGGAATCCTGAGTGGGGAAGACAGTGCGCAGGTCAATGATGAACCGCCCTTCCTGAACCCGCCCGAGCACCGGAGTTGAGGCCAATCGCAGGCGGCGGCTGAAATCGTCGACATCACCTTTGATCTTGACCGCCACCAGTTTAGCTGGCAGCGTTTCACATGGCAGCGAACCGCCGCCAACCAGGCTTTCGCCGTCGATAACTTCGGCTTTAATTCCGGCGGCGGCCAGTTCATCCGAGACTGATTTCCCCCGCTCAAGAAGACTTTCGACCGTCGTTTGCATCATAGTGAAAGCCGGTAATTTTTCAGTTTCACCTTTGAGATAGTGCAGCAAAGTGACAGAAAGGGCAATGGCGACGTATTTATCCACCCGTACCGCTCGCAACAGCGGGTGTTTTCTGAGTTTGTCCAGAGCCGCCGTTTTGCCCAGGATGATGCCGCATTGCGGTCCGCCCAATAGCTTATCACCGGAAACACAGACGATGTCAGCGCCGGAAGTCAGCGCCTCCCCTATCGTAGGCTCGTGGCTCATGCCGTAAGCGGCGGTATCGGCGATGGCTCCGCTGCCTAAATCGTAGCAAAAGGTCAGGCCGAAGTTTTGGGCCAATGCACTGAGTTCTGATAAAGCGGCGTCATGGGTAAAGCCGCGCAGAGCAAAATTGGAGCGGTGGACAGCCATGATCATGGCTGTGTTGCCGTTTATCGCCTGTTCAAAATCCCGGACGAAGGTCTGGTTGGTGGTGCCAACCTCCCGCATGACCGCGCCGGACTCAGCCATGACCTCGGGCACCCGGAAACCGCCGCCGATCTGCACCAACTCACTGCGGGAGACGATGACTTCCCGCCCTTTAGCCAGCGCGGTCAGCACCAGAAGCACCGCGGCGGCGTTGTTGTTGACCACCAGGGCGCTTTCAGCCCCGGTAACGATCTGGAGCAGTTTTTCCATCTCTAGGGCGCGTACGCCGCGTTCTCCGGTGTTGAGATCAAGTTCCAGGGCGTAATAACTGCCAAGGATATCAGCCAGCGTTGAGACTGCTTCTGCCGAAAGCGGCGCCCGGCCGAGGTTGGTGTGCAATATGATGCCGGTAGCGTTAATGACCGGCCGGAGTAACCCTGGCCATGTTTCAGCCAGGTGTGTTTTCACTTTCTCTACGACTTCTTTCAGAGCGGGCACCGTACCACCGCTGTTGACGGCATCCCGGAGTTCATCGACTATTGCCCGAACAGAAAGAGTGACGACGGGGTGGGAATATCTCTTGATGGCGTCTTTCAACGCCGCATAGGAAAGCACTTTCTCCACCGCGGGCAGTTTTTTGAGTTCATCCTGATTTTTTGTCGGCATGGTATTTTAAACGTCCATATCGTAATAACTAAGCACTAATGTCTAATATCGAAACCCCTTCGACTTCGCTCCTCACAATGACGTTAGCGGCTATGCCTCGCCCCTACAGTGACGCCTACGGGCGGACACGGTATGCCGTGTCCCTACAACCAACGTCCGGCTTTCGGCCAAAAGCAACGAGGATTTGTTATTGTTTTCTTTAAAAAGCGAAAAACAACCAAAACAACCTCCTTATTTACGATTAAAACTGGCAAAAACAACCGGTTGTTTTCGGAAGAAACAAATAAATCAAATACTTACTCTTCTTAACAACCTAATAAACAGAGAACACATGTTAACACCAGGCCGATGGACTGTCAATGGGGTTTTGGTACTTTTTGCAGGTTTATTTTCTATCGGCATGGTATCGCCTCTATCCGGTAATGATTATACGTCCTTTGGGTTCGGCCAGCACCTCGCCGATGACGGCGGCGGCTGGAAAACCACCCTCTCGAATACGCCTGACCATGTCATCGGCGACATTGGCTGCAGCGGCGATGAGCAAACCGCCAGAGGTCTGGGGGTCGAAAATGACATCCAGCATCCATTCTTCGACGTCGGGCAACTGTATATCGAGTATGTAGAGTCGGTAGTCTCGGTTGGAATAAGCGCCGCCGGGAATAAGACCGGCCTCGGCCCACTGTTTGACACCATCCATCAGCGGCAGTTTATTGAAATTGATACTGAAGCCAACCTCTCCCAGCGTCACCATCTCGGCGGCGTGACCGATGAGACCGAAGCCGGTGATGTCGGTGGCGGCCTGAGCCCCAAGTTCAGACATGATTTCAGCGGCGACCTTGTTGAGCGCCGTCATGTGCCCGATGACCATGTCCGTGGCCGCTTGATCCAGCAGTCCGGCTTTAAGGGCAGTATTCAAAATGCCGGTGCCCAGTGGTTTGGTGAGTATCAGCCGGTCGCCGGGCCGCGCCCCGCCCTTGGTCAGCACCTTACCGGGGTGAATGACGCCGGTGACCGACAAGCCGAATTTAATCTCCGCATCCTTGACACTATGGCCGCCGATCAAAGCGCAGCCAGCCTCGTCGAGCTTATTAAGAGCGCCAGCCAGCATCAGCCGCAGCACCTCTATATCGATGTCTTCAGTGGGAAAACCAACGAAACTCATAGCGGTCACCGGGCGTCCGCCCATGGCGTAGACGTCAGACAGGGAATTAGCCGCCGCCACCTGCCCGAAGGCGAAGGGATCGTCGATGACCGGCGTGATAACGTCGATGGTCTGCACCAAGGCAATTTCAGGCGTGAGCAGGTAAACCCCGGCGTCATCGGCCTTTTCCAGACCGACCAGAACCTCAGGGTAAGCCTTAACAGGCAAGCCGCAGAGCGCTTTAGCTAGGTCACCCGGACCTATTTTGGCCGCTCAGCCGGAGTACGCGGAGTATTCAGTCAGGCGTTTTTCATCCATGCGGCTCACCCCCTTTCGTGACTGAGTGGGGTAAATGGCGGAGGGGAAGGGAATCGAACCCCCCGCGACGGTTTGCGCCGCCGCCTACGGTTTTGAAGACCGCGAGACCCACCAGAGCCTATCCGCCTCCACTATAAGGGGCATTATAACAAATTTCAAAACATGAGCACCAAAAAGTAAAAACATATCAAATCCTAAAAAAGGTGAACGATGGCGAATTGTTTTGACACAAATACCCGTTTTTGGGACCTAGAGTTTTGATTCAAAGCAACAATTCAGCTGTTTCCGGATTTCAATTCTTCAGTTTTCAAGGTGCGATTTTTGCACTTGGGGTGCTCTGGTTGAGTAGCCGGGGTTGTTTCCCTGAAAATGAAAAATACTGAAACAACCTCCTTTTTACGATTGAAACCGGCAAAAACAACCGGTTGTTTACCTAAAACAACCTCTAAATCAAATACTCTTTTTAACTGCCAGATGAATAGAGAACAGATGATATAGCATCAGCGGCGAGGTTGTCAATGGGGTTTTGGAACTTTTTAAGGGTTTATTTTCTGTGGGAGGAATGATGGAAAAGAGGCTGCTCTTTTTGATAAGCTTCCCCACACAGGAGGTGAATCGTCTATTTCACCGGCCATTTGTAGGAGGGTTTTACAACGATGTTACTGGCAGTTGGTTTGCATTAATCCACAGGCTCCCGGTATCCTGCGCGCTTTAGTCCGTAATAGGCGCCCGCGCCGGCCAACAAACCGGCGGCAATAAAACCGCCGTACATCAACCACTGACTCAAGGGGATGGGGATTGAGGTTACATTAGGATACATATGCACAATCTCACCGGTCTCAAGGTTGACCATCACTTCAAGGCCTTTCACTGTGCCGTCAAGATAATAAGTCTTCTCAGTCCGATAAGAAGGGTTATAGATGTCCCCTTTGAATTTGTATTCTTTATTAAAGGTGAAAGTGATGAATACTCCCGGTCTGCCGGTATCTTCACCTCCTGAAAGCGGCAACATCCCGTCCATCCGGGCAATGTTGTAAGGTTTGCCATCGAGAAATGCGGCCACCAACGGGTCAGCCAGAGCCAAGCCCAATCCCCGTTGTTCCTGAATTTCGGTCAGCACCACCCGCCCCATGATGGGCAACTTGTCTATGCCGCTGTCTATCAGATAGTAACCGACAACCTTCGTGATTGAGCTATCAACGAAAACCATAAGCTGCGCCACCTCATGGCCGCGGAACTGAAAGCGTTCGGTGAAAACCAGCGTTATCTCAATTTCACCGGTTGGAACGGGTGGTGGTGGCGGCACCGTGGAGTTTGAAAACTGCGGCCCGCTATAAACGTACGGTTTTACATCAGCGATAATATACGGTCTTCCAGCCAGCAGTTCCGCTACTTCTGCATTGCCCAGCGCGACAGCCAGCGCCCGGTTGGCATCCTCCTCCGAGACCTGTGCCGAAACCGCTATCGGAGAAGCGGCGACGGACATGATTATCAAAATTAAAGTCCCGACAAGCCGTTTCATTAGATATCCCTCCCTGCTTTTGGCAGAGACTTGACCACTGTCCATACTCCTAACCCCAGAATCGCCGCTAAAAGAAGCATTATGGCGCCGTACCATCCAGACATTTCATAATTTATAACGAGGACACCAACGCCAGGAATTATCAGCATCACCGCCGCCATCGCAGCCAACGATGCCCCAAGCAGCGGCCGCCGACGGGTAATCAACCATACTGCCACCAAGGGTAGTGAATAAATCAATCCGTACCCTGGGAACCCGCCGTATGCAACGGAAACAAACACGGTGAAACCAAGAATAATCGCCACTGGTACGGCCATAATCACCAATCCTGCTTTCCTGAGTCCGTGCCGGGCCGTCGCGACTTCATCCTGACCCTGAGCAAGTTTGAGCGCTCTGAATTTCAGAGTTGAATACCAAACGCTTATCAACAGCAGTAACGCCAGGACCAACAACGGCAGGACAATTAACAATATTTGTTGGGTTGCAGGACTCATATTTTCTTTTTACTCCTAACCGTGGAGACTTTTTGGATTATCAACGAGATTATGAATAGCACTCCCGCAAGTGTCGCATTCAGTATTGGCAAAGGGCTGGGTTCGATTCTGATCATCATGTTCAAGTTACCGAAAAGAATGACACCGCTGGTGATTGTCGAGACAAGTACGTAGCCCTTTGCCCGTTTTATCAGCAGGAACAGGCAGATAGGAATCCATCCGAAGGTGTATGCCAAATACAATGCGAGGCCGAATGCATTCATCCCTTTATCGCCGTTTCCTTATTTAAAACTAATCCGGACCTTCGTAGCCAATGCGATAGAAATTATTGACCCCGTAACACCATTACACTGTTACCTACACCGAACCCGTCAAAAAGACCACTACAGACCGCTAATAAAATTAGAAATACAAAATAACCCAAATTAAGTTGAATGTACTGCGGTTTCTTGACTGCCAATACCAATAGCATAATACTGTAAGCCTCAACTCCAAGGATAACAAGCAAAGCGCCCATTTGTAACACCCTCGATTAATTAGAAGGCTTAAACCGGTCAATGCTTATGATACAATTGACGCCGAGCTAAACCATGGGCCTTTAGGCCCAAAAATGAAGTGATTTGAACATCAGAGAGTTAGGAAGCCGCCTGATTACCGGGACATCCGGTGATTTGACCGCCGGTCGCCTCTATGAGCTGAAGCGTCTGGAATGGCTTTTCATCGGCGCCAGGTGGCTGTGGGTGCCGGCCATATTCCTGCTGGCCTGGATGCAGAAACCGTCATCGGATATCGCGATTTTATCCATCGGGTTGGTAACCGCCGTGTTCAACGTTGGCGCCATGGTCTTGAACCTGAAAATCAGGACACCGAAGTCACAGCGCTTCCTCGGCACCACAATGCTGGTGATTGATTCTTTAGTAGCCTGGGCTTTGATTCTTCTATTTGTCAGCGATTTTTATACTGCCGCCTATGCCGGTTTCCTGTTTGTGGCGATGGAAGGGGCCATCCGTTACGGACTGAAGGGCAGCCTTGTTATGGCTGCTGTTTTCGCGGTCGGACTTCTGGGTGCTTATATCTTCCGTGACGCGGTTTACGGCGTTCGTTTCAGCTATACCGGCTATACTTTTTGGACTCTACTCGTTTTTCTTATTGCTGTGCCGATGGGGCTGATTGTGGATGAAGGGCAAAGACAGCGCCGCCGAAGTGAAACCTATCTTAAAGAAAAGACGCTCCTTGAAGAGCGCCAGCGCATCGCCCGGGATATGCACGATGATGTTCTCAAAACACTTCACGGGCTTGCTCTGGAGACGATGGTACTGGAGCGAAGGCTTGGCGACCACGCAGAGCCTTCCGTGAAAGAAACAATCAGCTATATCGGTGAAGTCTGTCAGCAAACCAGCCGGGAGATCAGAGAAGTTATTCTTGACCTGCGGAATGAGAGCGGAAACGTTGAAATCGGGGGGGTAATTTCCGGAATACTTGACCGATGGAGCGTCAGAACAGATATTAAAATTGAATTTGTACTGATCGGGGAGGACCGCATTCTGCCTGATGCGACGGCGCATCACCTGCGTCACATGGTTACCGAAGCCCTGACCAACGTTGAACGTCATGCCGAAGCCTCACAGGTGGCAGCAACCCTAACCCTAACACATGACTCATTATCGCTGGTAATTCACGACAATGGCCGCGGCTTTGGAGAAGGCGCAAGGGAACCTGATGTAAATATCGCTGCCGGAAGGTTAGGGCTTGCCGGAATGAAAGAAAGGGCATCATTGATGGGGGGCAGTTTTCAGCTTGAAAGTGCATGCAGGGGCACCAGGCTGATCATTATCTTACCGCTTAACCGGGAGACTTCAGATGAGCCGGATTAAGGTGCTTATAGTGGACGACAACTTTGTAGCCAGGCGCGGATTACGCAGCTTTTTAGAGATGGAAAAGGATATCTCGGTGCTCAGAGAAGCCGCCAACGGCAACGATGCCGTCTCATGGGTAAAGGAAAATACGCCGGATGTTGTTCTTATGGATGTGCGCATGCCAGGCATGGATGGGATAAAAGCCACCGGTGAGATCCTGAAACTAAACCCCAACGTCAAAATACTTATGCTAACCATCATGGAAGACCAGACTACCATCTTGCGGGCACTATTAGCCGGAGCGGCCGGTTATCTGGTTTACGGGCAGTTTGCTCCAGAGGAACTGGTTGACGCCATCCGCGCCGTTGGTTCCGGGCATACCAGGGTAACGCCGCCAATCAGCCGCGAGTTGCTGGAGGCGCTTCAGCAGAGCAACGAACAAATTCAAGATATGGCCAGATTGGAATACTCTGAGCCATTAACAGCCCGAGAGGTGGAAATATTAGGACTGATTGCCGCCGGTAAAGGCAATAAAGAGATAGCGCAAACCCTTTTTATAGAAGAAAAAACGGTAAAAAACCATATTAACATCATCTACTCCAAACTTCAGATCAAGAGCCGCTACGAAGCAATAAGCTATATGATGCGGTATAAGGCCAAACTATGATTTGGAGAGAACAATTATCGCCTAATTTCCTATTGATATCAGTCATATTTACAGCTATCATTAGGGTAAATACAGGCTGTTAAGTACATCCAAGGAGTCAGTAGATGATAAAGATCTCGATTCAGGGTTCTCGCGGTTCCTTCCATGATATCGTCGCCCGTAAAAAGTTCTCGGGTGATTCAGAAATCATCGAAAGTGAGACTTTTAAGCAGGTATTTGAGGACGTCCACAAGGGGGTGACGGACTACGGGGTGGTGGCCATTGAGAACTCTATTTATGGTTCATTCATTGAGAATTATGACTCTCTGCTCAAATATGACACCCGTATAATTGGTGAAGAATACCTCAGGATAGTTTTGAATCTCATTGCTTTGCCTAATACCAAGATTGAAAATATCACCGAAGTCTACACCCACCCCATGGCGATGAATCAGGCTGAAGAGTACCTGGAGAAACATCCCAAGATGCGGCGGGTGGAGACCGACGATACGGCAGCGGCAGTACGCTTGATCAAGGAAGAAGACATGCATACTGCTGCGGCTATCGGCTCAACACTGGCGGCGGAAATCTACAGCATGAAGGTGCTGGCCAAGGATATTGAAACCGAAAAACGGAACTATACCCGTTTTCTCATAATTGCCAAGCCGGATATGCCCTACCCCGTGGACGCAGATAAAACTTCCCTTGTCATCCGCGCTAAGAATATACCCGGCGCCCTTTACCAGGTGCTCAAGTGCTTTGATGATGAGGATATCAACCTGTCCAAAATTGAAAGCCGCCCGATAATTTCCAGCCGCACCTGGGATTATTATTTCTACCTTGATTTTGAAAAAGGCCTCAACGCTCCGGCGACACAGCGGGCGATGAAGAGCCTGGAAAAAGTTACCAGCATGATCAAGGTGCTGGGAACCTATAAGCGAGACGAGAAAGTGGCAGACGAATAGCCTTTTTCAATGCAGACGCCAAATGGCCTCCAAACGGAGGCCATTTTTATTCCGTCCGATATACAGTAACTGTTTATCTTGACAGTAACGTCATAAAACTGATACAATCCCGGCAGTAAGGGAGTCGGCATTGATTCAAGAAACACCATACCAGATAAGCGACGTGGCGGAACAGGCGGATGTCAGTCTGCGGACGGTGCGTTTCTATCAACAGGAAGGTCTTATTGCGCCGTCGTTTACGGACACCAAGCGGAATGAGGCTGTATTGTGAGTCTGACGTAAACCGCGTTAAACTGGTCAGGAGGCTCAAAAACTGCGGAATGAGCCTTGAGGATATCAAAGCCCTGCTTGATTCCGGGGAAGAAAACAGCCGCAAGGCTATGGTGGAAAAGACGCTCAGGATATTACAGATTGAAGAAGAGCAAAACCGGAAGCGTATTGATGAGCTGAAGAAGCAGGATAAAGAGCGGGCGGAGATAGTAAAACTTGTCGAGAAATGCTTAAGCTGTGATTTTCAGACATGTCCCGCGGAATGTATACCCAGAACACAAATCATCCAATAAAAAATAGAATAGGAGGAATGAACATGTCCAAAAAAATCCTGGTGGTCTATCAGAGCTTTGGCGGGAATACCAAGGCACTGGCTGAAGCGGCAGCAGAAGGCGCTAAAAGCGCCGGAGCTTCAATTGAAATCAAAGACGCAGCCAATGCCGAGGCGGCCGACCTGGCCAACATCAACGGATTGATCCTGGCTACTACCCAACCTTTCCAGTCAATGGCCGGGGAAACCAAGAGTTTCTTCGAACGATTGTGGATGGGGCGCGACAATGTCAAAAAAGGCACTGCCCTGGGGGTAATAATTACCCACAAGAATGACCCCAAACCCACTGAAGACAGCATCAAAACTATCGCCACTTATCTTGGTATGGATGCCTCACAGTGGCTGGAAGTGGCCTTTGACGACGTAGAAGCCGGCAAAGACCGCGCCCGCCAGCTTGGGATTGCCATAGCCCAGGGCGGCTAATACATACAAGGGGTTTCATTTGGTTAAAAATTCAACGAATAATTCCGACCTGACCGACCTCATCAGCGACCTTGATGTGGAGAATGCCGCAGCTTAATAGATGAAATTCAAATTAAGTATTGATTTGTTTAAAAGTAAGTATGTTTACCAATAGATGGCCATCACTAATAGTGTAATAATGGGATGGCAGGCGGAATAACTGGATTTTACTGTCCGGCCTGAGGAAGACAATGAAGATACTCTTGGTATATCCCCGTTATCCAGATACCTTTTGGAGCTTCCGGCACGCGCTGAAGTTCATCAATAAGAGTGCCGCCTTTCCTCCGCTCGGTCTGCTTACTATTGCAGCCATGTTGCCCAATGAATGGCAAATGCGGTTGACTGATTTGAACGTCAGTACTCTCAAGGATAAGGATATTGAGTGGGCCGACGCTGTTTATCTGAGCGCCATGGGTATACAGAGAAAATCTGCGGCAGAGGTCATCGAACGCTGCCGGGGGTTGGGTAAAAAGGTAGTTGCCGGCGGTCCGTATTTTACTACCGAGCATGATCATATCAAAGGGGTGGATCATTTTATCCTGGATGAGGCGGAAATAACCCTGCCCATGTTCCTGGCTGATTGGGCCAAAGGTACACCACAGGCGGTCTATCGTTCGGCTGAAAAACCGGAAATCACTCAGACACCGTTACCTCTTTGGCACCTGCTTGATAAAAAGGCTTATTCATCAATGAGCCTGCAGTATTCCCGGGGCTGCCCTTTCAACTGCGAATTTTGCGACATTGTCGTCCTGTTTGGACATAGGCCGCGGGTGAAAACGGCAGAACAGGTTGTCCGTGAGCTTCAATCGCTCTATGATTTCGGATGGCGCAGCGGTGTGTTTTTTGTCGATGATAATCTCATCGGCAATAAGCGTCACCTCAAACAAGAAACCCTGCCAGCCATCATCAAATGGCAAAAAAAGCGCGGGTTCCCGTTTAGTCTTTCTACCGAGGTGTCTATCAATCTGGCTGATGATGATGAACTTATGACAGCTATGGCCGATGCCGGTTTCTACCAGGTTTTCGTCGGAGTAGAGACACCTAATCCTGAAGGGCTGGTTGAGTGTGACAAAGGCCAAAACCAGAATCGCGACATGGTGGCAGCGGTGAAGAAGATACAGGCAGCGGGATTGCAGGTCCAGGGCGGGTTCATTGTCGGTTTTGATTCTGATCCACTAGCCATTTTTAAGATGCAGATCAATTTCATCCAGAAGAGCGGTATCGTAACTGCTATGGTAGGTCTGTTAAATGCGCCGCGAGGCACACGGTTGTTCCACCGCTTGAAGAATGAAAGCCGGATGTTGGATGACTTTAACGGCGATAACACGGATTGCACTCTTAATTTTGTTCCGAAAATGGAACGGCAACAACTGATTGACGGCTATAAGCAAATCCTGGAGACCATCTACTCCCCCAAGGTTTTTTACGAACGGCTCAGGGGGTTCCTTAAGGAATACAATCCTCGTATACGGGGGAGGCTGCCGAGGCTTGAATTGCACCATATCACAGCCTTATTTCGGTCACTGTGGGTGTTGGGAGTGGTTGAAAAGGGCCGTAGCTATTATTGGCGACTGCTTGCCTTTAGCCTGTTCCGGCGGCCCAAGGTATTTCCGCTGGCAGTCTCACTCTCAATATTCGGTTATCATTTCCGGAAGGTCACCGAGAGTTATGTGGTAAAACCGGATACGGTATCCTAGCAAGGAATTCAGATGCTAATGGCGCGCCAGGGCGTGTTTTGTCAATTCTTTTTTCCTTAGAGGTGCTAGTTGTCTTTCTATACTGCATAATAGCATTCGAAAATGTTGACTTTGTATGAAGTAGATAATGTTGTCAACAAACTGCATCCACAAAAAACGAGCCGCTGGGTAAAGAATCCCAGCGGCTCGAATGTGTTTCTGGTGGAGACGGGGGAGAGTCGAACTCCCCGTCCAGAGAAGACTGCCCGAAATATACTACAGGTTTAGCCGGATCTTTGTTCTTGCCCTTTGAGCTTCAACCGGCGGAATATCGCCGGGCAAGCCGATTTTTCTTTCGCTTCCCATTTCGGCGTCAGGTCAGCGGCACCCCGGCTGTCGGCACCCTAATCGCGCCCGTCGGGGTGAGGCGCGGCGGATGCGCTAGCGTTATTTAGCCAGCGAGAACGAGTTCACGTTCGCCAATTGTTTTTTGCCACCAGGATTAATGAGCTTAGCGGCAAGCTCAACCTGCAATTCCGTAACTAACCTCCACTGTCGAAACCACGCGTCCCCGTATTATTTGAGCCGGCTTTTAAGTACCCGGCCAAGCTCACGGTCAGATTCGCGCTTCTGGATGACCTCCCGCTTGTCATAGAGCTTCTTGCCCCTGCCGACCGCGACTTCCACCTTGGCGATGTTGCCTTTGATGTAAATCTTGGTGGGCACGAGGGTGAGACCCTGTTCCTTGATGCGGGAGAGCATCTGGCGCATCTGTTTTTTATGGATGAGAAGTTTGCGCCGCCGGGTTGGCTCGTGGCTCATATAGGAGCCGGGGTCATAACGGGCGATATGAGCGTTCAGAAGCCACATCTCACCGTTGTCCGGCCGCACGTAAGAGTCACCAAGGTTTACCCGTCCGCCGCGGAGAGATTTGATCTCCGTGCCGGTCAACACCAGACCCGCTTCCAGCGGGTCACTGATGTAGTAGTTGTGGTACGCCTTCTGATTGGTGGCGACGATTTTTATCTCAGTCATAGAAACTTATTATACCATAATAACGTTATGTTCAGTGAAATTTACCTAAGATGGTTTGAGATCAAACTGAAAGTAAGGACAATGACGGTTAGCTGTTTTTATAGACTTAATTGAATCTGGATTTGAGTAAAACATCGAGTTAGCCACGATACTCGCGTGTGGAGATACTTTGGCAAACGAGTATCTGAATCTGCGAAGCTAATCAATCGTTACCATTCGTTAGGTCTAGCTTTGCTGTTCCTGTTGTGCCAATTGAGCCTCTAATTCGGTATTCAGCCGCTCTTCTTCCAAAGAGATTTTCTCCCACTCAGATGTCCGGCGTTTGATGCTCTCCTTGAGCGTTTTATGACGTTCAATCCGGGTTACGATGGCCTGTGAGTCATCGTAGGCATCGGGGCTGGCGAATGCTGCCTCAATAACAACCAGTTCCGCCTCTTCTCGTGCAAGATCGTTCTCCACCTGAGACAGTTGCTTCTTAAGAGGACTTATCTTGCGGTTGAATTCATTTCTGAGATTGCCAGCGGTAGTCCTGCGCTGACGCTGATCAACGGACGACGGAGATGGCGCAGCTTTCACTGAGCTCGTTTTTTCGGGAGACCGGGGTGCGGTTGATTGCTGGTGATAAAGATAATCATCGTAAGTGCCAGGGTAGACGATAACCTGCCCGTCTTTCACCTCGATGATCTTGTTAGCTACCTGCCGGATGAGGGTGCGGTCGTGGGTGATGAAGCACAATGAGCCGTGGTAGTCGTCAAGAGCGTCTGACAGTATCTCACGGGAAGCGATGTCGAGATGATTGGTTGGTTCGTCCATCAGTAATAAATTAGCCGGCTGAGTCAACATTTTAGCGATAGCCAGCCGCGCTTTCTCTCCACCGGAGAGTACCGCCACTTTCTTCTGGACATCATCACGGCCGAAGAGAAAGCCGCCCAGGATAGCCCTAAGCCGCTGCTCCGTTTCACTGCCGGCTACCTTGCGTAGTTCTTCCAAAACGGTGTTTCGCCGGTCTAAAAGTTCCAACTGATGCTGGGCATAGTAAGAAGTGACGACATTATGGCCGAGGCGGCGATCGCCCTTTTCGAAAGGCAGCACACCGGCCAGTATCTTAAGGAGGGTGCTTTTACCGGCACCGTTAGGCCCTACCAACGCCGCCCGATCACCGCGTCTCAGCGCCAGGTTTAAGCCGTCATAAATGACCTTATCACCGTAAGCCTTGCGGATATGACCAAGGGTAATGACCTCGTCGCCGGAGCGCGGCGGTTCGGGGAAGCTGAACTTGATCTTTTTAACCAGACGCGGAAGCTCGACAATTTTCATCTTGTCCATGGCTTTGATGCGTGATTGCACCTGCCGGGCTTTGGTGGCTTTATAACGGAAACGTTCGATGAACTGAGTCTCTTTTTCGATCTTTACTGCCTGGCGGCTTGCCGCCGCCTCCAGTGATTCGATCTCAAGCTGGCGCGCCCGGACGTAGGCATCATGGTTGCCAGCGTAAACGGACGCCTCGCCATTCTCCAGGGCGATGACGCGCTTTACCACCCGGTTTAAGAAGGCGCGGTCGTGAGAGGTCAGCAGAACCGCGCCCTGATATTGTAGCAGATAATTTTCAAACCACAGCTGCGTTTCCAGGTCCAGGTGATTGGTCGGCTCGTCCAAGAGCAGCAGGTCGGGGTTCTGTAGCAGTATTTTGCCCAGTTCCGCCCGCATGATCCAGCCACCACTGAAGGTTGAGACCGGTTTTTCGAAATCGGACTCTTTGAAGCCGAGTCCGGTCAGAATCACCCGGGCATCTTGTTCCAGGTCATAGCCACCGCTAGCTTCAAAGCGGTGTTGAAGCTCGCCGAGTTCATGAAGCAGTGCATTCATGTCGTCATCATCGGCACATTCGCTGATTTCTGACTGAAGTACCTGTATCCTGTGCTCCAGGTTGGCGATATGATCCGCTGAGGCGATAACCTGGGCCAATAGCGGTTGGGATGAGTGATTGTCTACTTCCTGCCGCAGGTAGCCGATGGTTACGTCCTTGGGACGAGTGAAAGTACCGCCATCCGGCTGTATGGTACCGGAAATAATCTCGAACAAAGTCGTCTTGCCTGTACCGTTGGGGCCGAGGAGAGCAGTGCGGTCACGCGCGCTTATATGGAAACTCACCCCGTTGAACAGGGTGCGGGCGCCGAAGGATTTGGTTATGTTATTCAGACTTAGCATAATGTGTGTAGGTGTAATGAAAGTTCTGGCTACTAACGGAATGGTGGGCAGTACAGGATTCGAACCTGTGACACCCTGCGTGTAAAGCAGGTGCTCTAACCAGCTGAGCTAACCGCCCGTAAACAACTATTTTAGACTAAACGCTATAGTGATGTAAAAAACTCATCACATTGTAAGACTCTGGGTATGATGGTGAGATTGTCGCGCATCTTCAAAGCCTGCAATGACGATAACATCAAGGGTGAGTGACGACGTACTCGCCGACCAGTTTGACCGCCTTCTCATCGGCGCAGAGTGCCTGTAATTCCCGGCTAGAATCACGGTACAAGGTGATACCTTTCAGACCATCATGGTAACCGAGTATAAAAATCTCAGCTTCTTCTTCCCTGGTTGTCTCATGCGGCACATTGGTCATCTTGGAGACGGCGCCGTCGGTGTGGCGCTGGAAGGCGGCCTGCATCTTGACGTGCCATTCAGGTTTGATGCGGTTGGCGGTGACGAAGACCCGTTTGACGTCACCCGGGATTTCCTCGATCTGGTTGAGGTCTATGCAGGAAACCATCTTCTGGAGCAATTCGCCGGAAAAGAAGCCGTCACGCCGGGCAGCGGTCTCAAAATAGGGGTTGATCTCCAGAAGGTTCTCACCGTCAAGGACGTTCCTGACAAAGACCATGGCATAGAACGGCTCAATACCAACATTACAGCCTGCGATAAGGCTTATGGTGCCCGTGGGGGCTATGGTTGTGCAGGATGAATGACGCAGGCGACGGCCACCGGTAACGTCGAATTTACTGCCGGTGAAGGCTGGGAAAACACCGCGTTTTAAAGCCAGTTCTTCAGAGGCGTCGTGGGCACGATCAGTGATGAAGCCCATGACGTATTCGGCGATCTTGACGGCTTCAGTGGAATCATAGGGAATGCCCAGGAGCACCAGCATATCCGCGAAACCCATGACACCAAGACCGATCTTACGCGTCTTCTTGGTAACCTCTTCGACTTCAGGCAGAGGATAATGATTAACGTCAATGACGTTATCCATGAGGTTGACCGCCGTCCGAACCGTGGCGGCGATCCTGTCATAATCAACTATCTGCTTGCTGCCGCTGCCTTTGACCATTTTAGCCAGATTGATTGACCCCAGGTTACAAGATTCGTAAGGCAGTAAAGCCTGCTCAGCGCAACCGGTGACCGTCTCAATGGGGCCGAGCTGTGGGGTGGGGTTATCGCGGTTGATGCGGTCGATAAAGATAAAGCCGGGATCGCCGGTTTTCCAGGACTGGGCGACGATCTTATTGAAAACATCGGCGGCGTTCAACTTGCCGGTCAGCTTGCCGGTTCGCGGGTTGATCAGATCATAATCTTTTCCACTCTCGACGGCCTTCATAAACTCATCAGTGACCGCTACGGAGATACAGAAGTTGGTCAGGGCCAGGGGATCATCCTTGGCGACGATGAAATTCAGGATGTCAGGATGATGCACCGAAAGGACACCGATGCTGCAGCCGCGGCGAACCCCGCCCTGGCGGATGACATCGGAGGCGGTGGCTAGGGCGGCGATGAAGTTGACCGGGCCGCCGGCGACGTCGGCCACTCCGTCAACTAAATCTCCAGCCGGACGGATGTGCGAAAAGGAATACCCGGTGCCGCCGCCGGTCTTATGGATAATGGCGGTTTGCTTGACGGCATCGAAGATGGATTCGACCGAATCTTCCACCGGAAGGGCAAAACAGGCGGACAACTGCCCCTTGTGACGCCCGGCGTTCAACAGTGTCGGGGAATTGGGCAGGAACTCAAGCTCAGCCATGACGCGGAAGAACTCATCTTCTTTGGCTGTAACATCAGCTTGAGGGTCGTAAATCAGCTCAGCGGCAGCCAGTGCGGCGGCGACGCGGTGGAACATGCCTTCCGGGGTCTCAACGACCCGCCCCTCGGCATCTTTTTTTAAATAGCGTTTTTCCAATACGCGGCGGGCATTGGCGTTCAGTTCGATCTTGGGGACAGGGTTATCCTTGTGGCGGGCGTCAAAGGCCATCGGTTATTCCACCTTATGGATATTGAGATACCAGAAGCCGTCTGCCAGGACTTTGGTGCTTTCGACGATCTTCAGGTTGTGATTAAAAAGCGGCCCGCCCAAAACCGTGGTGTGATAGGCGCCAGCTTCGGCGGCGCGGGAGATATTCTTTTCCCGCCTGATATCATCCCAGGCTTTCAGGAAATCATCATCCAGTTTACGTCCCAGCCATTCTTCGCCAAGGACATCGGCTCTGGCGGTGACCACAATGGCTTCAAAACCGCGGCTAATGAACTCCCTGAGGATCCTTTCCTTGGTCAGGCCCTCAAGAGGAAGATGAGCGGTAATACCGACCTCATGGCAAACGCTGTCGATCCACTGACGCTCAACATCCCCGTTACCGAAAATACCGCCCTCGATGCCATCCTTTTTCAGTCCCCGCAGGCAGTTCTTGAAGTCAGATTCATAGCGGTAACCGTTGGTGACCAGTTGCACCAGGGGGATACCTAAAGATTCAGCCTGGGCTTGCATCAGGTCCGACGATAACCCGTGAGTACAGGAGGTGCGGCCGTCCTCATTCAGAATATTGAGCAAGTGGGAAACCCTCATCCCGCTGTCCATTGCCAGACACATGGACAAACAACTGTCTTTACCGCCGCTCCATGAAGCCACAACCTGAGTCAAAACGACCTCCGTTCAAAATGGGCCAGAATATTAATATTTCAAATGAGCTAACCGCCAATATTAGCAAAAACGGCTGATTTTGGCAAAAAAATGACGGCTGAACCATCACAGCGAGGGGGAATATGGCGCGCTTGGCGGGGCTCGAACCCACGACCTCAGCCTTCGCAGGGCTGCGCTCTATCCAACTGAGCTACAAGCGCCCGAACCTTGGGAAAGAATGGTGCCGAAGGAGAGATTTGAACTCTCATGCCCTTACGGACACTACGCCCTGAACGTAGCGCGTCTGCCGTTCCGCCACTTCGGCGCGGTTTGGATTACAGGCAAGTGTCAATTATACTTATGACCAGAGTATACTGTCAATCGGGAGAATCCTATGAGAGTTATCCTTTTTACCGGTAAGGGCGGCGTCGGCAAGACCAGTCTGGCAGCGGCCACCGCCATCCGTGCCGCCGACCTGGGTCACAAGACCATCGTTTTATCCACCGATATTGCCCACAGTCTTTCGGATTCACTGGACATTCAACTTGGCAATGAGCCGAAGCCTATCGTCCCCAACCTGTGGGGGCAGGAAATTGAGATCTACCAGACGCTGGAGAGCTATTGGGGCACCATCCAGAAATACATCTCGGCGCTGATGGCCTGGCGCGGCATGAGCGGCATCGTGGCCGATGAAGTGGCCATCCTGCCTGGCATGGAAGAACTGGCTAACCTGCTTTATATCGCCCGCTACCAGAAAGAAAACGCTTACGATACGGTCATCGTGGATTCTGCGCCTACCGGCGAAACACTAAGGCTGCTCAGTTTCCCGGATATGATGCAGTGGTGGATGAACCGGCTGTTCCCCCTCCAGCGGCGGATGGCCAAGGTGATGCGTCCGGTTATCGGGGCGGTATCCGACATTCCGCTGCCTTCAAACTCGGTCATGGACGCGGTAGCTGAGCTTTACGCCGAACTGGAGGATGTCCACAAGCTGCTTATTGACGGTGAACATTCCTCCATCCGCCTGGTGGTCAATCCCGAAAAGATGGTCATCAAAGAGGCGCAACGGACGCTGACTTATTTGAACCTGTTCGGCTATGCCACCGACGCTGTTATCGTCAACCGCATCCTGCCGGAGCGGGTGAGTGACGACTATTTCAGCACCTGGAAAGAAAGCCAGAAGAAGTACATCGAATATATCGACGAGGCCTTTTCGCCACTGCCGATCCTCAATATGCCGCTGCTGGACCAGGAGGTGGTGGGGGTAGATATGCTGCGGCGTATGGCCGATGGCGTTTACGGCAAGGACGATCCGACCAAACTTCTTTATCGGGGGCAGGCGCAAACCATTGACAAAGTGGACGACGGTTATGTCATGAACCTGAAACTGCCGTTTGCCAGTAAAGAACAGGTGGACTTGATCCATAACCGGGATGAACTGAATATAAAGGTGGGCAGTTACCGCCGCACCGTGGTCTTGCCCAATGTGCTTACCCGGCTTAAGGTCACCGAAGCCAAGATGGAAGATCATGTTCTTAGAGTGCGCTTTTATGAGGAACCCAAGACGTTGGAAGCTGATAGCGCCAAACACAAGAAAAAATAATGGAGGCATAAATATGAGCGACAGTATGTTTGAAATCTCTTTCCAGCCGGGCGAAGAATTAGTCATCAAGCTGCGGCCGCCTGACCTCAAGAAAAAAATGCAGGGCGAGACGGTGCAGCATCTGCTGGAGGCTAAAAAAGAAATACTGCTGGCGTTGCGGGGTATGCTGGATGAGGCCATCACCAAGACGGAAGAGGCGACCGCACCGGAGCAGGAAAAAACCCACATCAAGGTGGAATGAGCCGCCCGGCAGTTTTTCATTGATCGCAGTATTAAATTATTAAAGAGCGATGCGCTGGCGGCCTCGATGGAGTCCGGCGGTGTGCAGATGATTTCTGTTTTGCTAAAAAATAAATGTGATAAAACAATTCCGTAATTCAGCTTTGACCTAATCGTGGGATTGGATATTTGAATCTAATGACGGCGCCGGTGAAAGATTGGCAGCCACCACCGCCGCCTCCAGGGCCGCACTGGTTAGACGCGGCGGCAGCCTGGACTCTCTGAGGGCGTCCAGGACGGCAGTTTTTATAGCCTCGCCGCGGTGGTATCTGGCAGAGTAGAGCCGGGCGACCGAGCCTACTGCCAGCAGGATAACGCGGTAATTATCCGGGGTGTGGCGGACGACCGCCGCCAGCTTAGCCCGGGCGGCGGCGATATCCCGATCCATACGGGCAATATCGGCGGCCCGGTGGATCTTTTCTTCTTTAGCCGCACGGCAGCAGCGGGCGTATGCTGAGTAAAAGCCGTGGGTTCTGGCGTTCTTATTGCCCGGCTGAGCGCCGCGCTTGCGTTTGACCGGGGATTCGTTTGGTTGGTTCAATGTGTTCTCCTGTTCTAATAATTAATAGATACATAGTAGTATTCATGATTGTGATTGTCAATGGGGTTTTGGAACTTTTCGGGCATTTATTTTTGGTGGTGGGGGGCGGGAGGATGTTCATTCGCCTTATGCCCGCATTTAACAATCATTTGTCATCCACCATTTTTCGGAATATATTAAGGCAGTAGCGGCACCAATCGGTCCGGGAAATCAAGACAAGATAAACCAACCCGGGCTGCAGCCCGTTACATGATCACCCTATTAAATAAAGGACTGTTTTTATGTGTTTTTCAGCCGGAGCCAGTTTCGCCGCAGGCGCTGTAATCTCTGCCACCGGGGTCGCCACCATGCGTAAGGCCCGGCAACCCGACCACATGTTATTTGCCGCCATTCCATTTATTTTCGGCCTTCAGCAATTGTCTGAAGGGGTGATCTGGCTCACGCTGCGTTCAAGCGGACAAGACGCACTTCAGAACGCCGCCGCTCATATTTACTTACTGGGAGCGCTGGTCATCTGGCCCCTTGTCATTCCACTTTCAATGTTTCTGATGGAGCGCGTCAGGGTCCGTAAGTGGATTTTAGCCGGACTGCTGGCGGGCGGAGTCACGGTAGCCGCTTACTATTCTTACCGGTTGATATTATTCAGCGTAACACCCCAGATAGAAGGTATGCACATTATCTACCACAATGATTTCCCCAATGGCTTCAGTGATATCATCTTTCCGTTGTACCTGGCAGCAACGATCCTGCCGCTGTTCATCTCATCCGTAAAACGGATGTGGGTGCTGGCGGTGCTGATTCTGGCGGCGTTTATCGTCTCGGTTTTCCTATTCACCCAAGTTTTAACCTCAGTCTGGTGCTTCTTCGCGGCACTGGCCAGTGTCGTCATTTATTGGATACTCAGCAATCCAGATGAGAAATCGGTAGTCCCAGAAACCGGTTAAGGGGAAGCAGGGGAGGTTGTAGGGGTTTACCTCACCCCCTAGCCCCCTCTCCGTCAACGGAGAGGGGGGATACACGGTAAGAATATGAAAAAGTTTGTCCAATAATGCTTTTATGAATACCAGGATGGAAAAAAAATCCGGGGAATGGCGTACAGACGCGGCGCTATGGGAAAAACTCAAACCTGTGGCTCGGCAGATGAGGCATAAACCTACGAAAGCCGAAGAAATACTATGGCAACATGTGCGAAATCGGCAAATAGCAGGATTTAAATTCAGGCGACAGCACAGTATTGAGCGTTTTATAGTTGATTTTTATTGCGCTGAAACCGAACTGATTATTGAGGTGGACGGACCGATTCATCAATACCAAGAACAAGAGGATATTCTAAGGCAGGAATTTATCGAAAACCAGGGATTGCGCGTTTTACGCTTTTCCAATGATGATGTAATTAATCATATCAGTTTAGTTTTGGATCAAATTTCTGGTGCGTGCCGTTCATCCAAGGAGGAGTAGCGAAAGTGGAGAATGTTTGACTGCAGTCAAAGGGTTTGACCGGCCAGGTCTGGGCGCGATGTGGCGGCACAGCGGGTGAAGGGGGCGGGGGCACCATAGAAGAGGAGGACTCTTCGACAAGCTCCCCGAGTGCTAACTCGGGATAAACAGAGCGAACGTTGTTTTGGATTTTCCGCCAGGTAGAATGACTATGGGGTGGGTGAGATGGTATCTTACGCTTCGCTATAGATAGAAACCGCTGTTTACGGCATGCCGCGTCCCTGCGGACCGAGGGGCAGCGTATAAAATGGTCATAGTACCTTAGTTTACCCTAACTCCAGCTTTGGGTTGGTCATCATCCGGTCATGTTGGAGTGCTATGCTTCTCCCGTGACCTAAAAGCCATGTGTGATTAATCAAAATCACGTCAACTGGGCATGGCAAAGCGGGGATGCCAATGAATGTGTAAAAAGGTTCCATATGGCAACCGACAGCACGAAAATAAACGAAAGGAAAGCTTAAAACGTCATTCAAAAAAAGGTTCTTAATGGTATTCTGTTTCCCGCCTCGTGTTTTTCGTCCTGCATTATTGTGATATACATTCAAACGATGGAGAAGAAATGCGTTCAAAGATAATTGCTCTATCCATCCTGATTTTATCTCTTACGATTCCGGGATGTAATCCCGACGCAACAGAGCCACCCACTTCGACAGCTGTGGAAACGATAAGCAGGGAAGCGGCCATTACTATTGCTTATTCCATAATGCCCGAAAGCGTGGCCGCCAAAGGCAGCTTCGATATTGTCACACGGGACATGACCGAGGGTATATGGCGGTTGCGGTTTGTATTGAAGGAACAAGGGTCAGTGACATTTGAAGAACTCGGCTGGGAAGCAGGTCCCGATGTAGTACTAGGAAATGTCGGGGTTCTCCCGGAGGGAACGATTTGGGGAACATCGTTCCATATTGATGTTTATACCGGTGAAGTTATGTATAGATTAGCTACTGACCGTGTTCCGTTGTCCGGGCCGATCACGAATACCACCGGAGTTTCTTGAAATAAATGAAATGAAAAATGGTATATACCGAAAATAAGGTAGAAACCTCGCTGACGTGGGGAGGGGGATGGGGCGGAAGTTATGATATTCCAGCAACGGGTTTGGGTATTTTACTTAAATCTCTTTCTTCATCCCCCGTTCATGTTGGGGTGATATAATACCTGATAGTCGCGAGTGCAGCAATAATACATACCGAATTGGATATACCATAGCCACCTAGAGGAGGAAATGAGATGTCGAGCATCCCTCTTAGCTCCCCGGAGGCAGTGAAAAAGACCTGGGGTCCCACAGTTGGGGGTATCCTAAATATCATCAACGGGACTCTTGAGTTGCTTGGTGGTTTGACTATTATTGGCGTAGCCGAGATATTGCCGATGTTTAATAGCACCTGGCTTGGTGACATTTGGGGCTTCCCGCTAATTATTGCGGGAATAGTGGCTATTATCGGCGGTGTCAGCTCATTTCGAAGAAGGGCATGGAAGCTGGCTCTTACGGGATCCGTATGCTCACTATTTATGCTCCATTGGACTCTCACAGGCATATTTGCATTCATATTCATCGCCTCAGCCAAAAAGGAATTTGTACATGGCTGACATTAATGCAACCCAGACCAAATAATTACAGGGAGGAAATATGATTGGAATTACCAAAGCCACAACCGCTACCGCCTTAGTTTTACTGATTACAAGTTCTATAGTGGCTTGCCTATTGCTGTTGATGCGGCCTTTCACCTTCTTTACCGTCGCCTTTTTAGTAAACCTGGTAATTATGATTGTCGCGGGGGTTGGTGTGATGCGGGGGCGAATGGAGCGGTTAATAATCTTTGGTATAGTGATAGGGGCTTTACTGCTCGGTATTTTATCCTATGATGTTTATGCCAGTCATCAGCGCCTGCCACTTATACTGGGGGGTTATGGCCATATGCTTGGATTCCTGGCTGTTATTGGATTGATGACCATGTCGGGACTGATGGTAAATGGACGCTTTCGCCGGATCGCTTTTATGTCCATCGGTTTATTCATACTGATTTACTCCGGGTTGATGTTTTTGCAACAGGGGGCAGGGCTTTGGGTTTGGATTATGGGGTTCTTCATACTGCTGCCATTTATGGCGGTTTTATTTTTGGTGACAACCCTTTTCTTTTGGAAATCCATGAAAAGTGATGCGCAGCGAGTATCCGTTTAATAGAGCCGGAAGACGGGCAAAAAGACAAAATATGTTAAAAAAGCTGTTTTGTTCATCTCCCGTTCATGTTGGGGTGATATAATCCGAAAAATGGTGAATCCCAGAGGTGGAGGTAGACTATGAAATGGAATAAGGTAATGGCCGGAACAGTACCGGCGCTGATTGTGACGGCCGGGCTGCTATTGAGATGACAAGCACCTTGCTCAGGAAATACTTAGGGATTGTCCTGTTGATCACGGCGGCGGTATTTTCAACATGTTCTTGCAGCAATAATGCTGGTTTCGATGATCCAGACCCAACAATCAACGAAGGCGTAATCCAGACCCAGGACTTCATTGTAGCATCTGAATCCACGGAATTGGGGACAAAGGCCAAAGGCTCGGTTATTCTTTTTGGTGCCGAGGGAGTCACCGAACGCATCAACATAATAACCTGGGTTGAGATTGACCCGAACGACTGGGGAGGAGTCTCTTTTTATATCTCCCAAGAGTGGAGTGTTTCAGGTATTACGAGCAGCTATCCAAAAAGCGCGACACAAGATGGGGAGTCAGTTGTTATCTGGCGTACCGCGGATCAGAGCGCCGAATATGATAAGTGGATAGAAATCGGAGCAGACCATACTGCATATACACCGACCGGGGGTGGAACGGGAGTTGTCATCATTGAGCTTGATTATATTGGAAAGAAGACAGATTCAGCTAAACCGTTCAGCGTCATGGTCGGAGTTGGAAGTGACGATAAAGATGGCATAATGATAAGACATCCGGATTTTAAGGTAATAGAGGTGTCGCCGTAATTTGAGCTTTCAGCTGTCAGTAATCAGCCATCAGTGGGGTAACCGGCGCTGGCACGGTCAATGCAGGAATACCAGTGCCATCGCTGGCCGTGAAGGAAATCTTGAGTAGTGATGGAAAAGTGAGATGAAAAGAACCTTATTCCGGCAATACCTGGGGGTCGTCCTCCTGATTATGGCGGCGGTGGTGGTCAGCGTGTGGCGGGTGCAGGGGGAGGGGAGGAAGCTGCGGTGCTCCAGCAACGGGTTTTGAGAGGTGGGTTATACCTCACTGGTACAAGAAACAGCCCTCAGATGCTTTGAGGCCCCATTTGGAATAGTTTAAGGAAATGAATAAATCGCAACAATTGGTACTGGCAAGTATTGCTGGACTGTCGGCATTAATCCTGGCATGGATTTACCTTGATATTTACTCAGTTGGCTTACTATCGGTACTTGCCGTCTGGTATTTGTTTTCATTATCGAACTATCATTCAGACAAAAAATTAGTCAAAACAGCGCGTAATTTAAGTAGATTTAACGTCAATAAGTTTGGATATAAGTGAACATGGGTCAAAACCATCAGGTAGCGGCGTCACAGACAATCATGCCGGTTATCGGCGGGATCATAAGCATCGGTTTAGGGGTGACCACCCTGCTGTTTGTTCTTGTTCCGTTCTTATCAAATATCTCAGATGAACCTCCAGGATTTATCTATTTCAGAGCCTTGGGCGGAATCCGGGCGATATGGCTGATAGCAAGTATAATGGCTATTATCGGCGGAGTGCTTGCCATCAAGCGAAAAGCGTGGCGGTACGCGATTATCGGGGTTGCCGGGTCGATTGTTTCTTATGGGATGATCCCCGGAGTTATTGCGACGGTGCTTGTGTTTAAATCAAAAAAAGAGTTTGATTTGTAGGAACTAAAACACAGACTGACAAACTCAGGAAGACGAAGCACTGATAGCTGAATCCTGAACAAGTTCAAAAAGCAAAGGTCAAAAATACAAAACTGAGCCGTGTTTCCTACGATGACCGGCGGCTCATGAGTCACCCCTACGGAGACCACAGGGTAGATGGAAAGCCGGTCTAATCACTTGATCAGTATTGACATGACTAAATAAAGCATTATATTATGGTCATAAGTTCATAACAGGATAATAGTAAAGATGGCCAGACCGATAAAATGCCGTGCTGTTGAAGGTGTACCTGGGGTGGTTTATTTTAAACCTGCGGGTATACCGTTGCGGATGATTGAAGACGTGGAGTTGCCGGTAGAGGAGTATGAAGCCATCCGCTTGCGGGATATGGCCGGTTTGGAGCAGGAGGATTGCGCTGCACAGATGGGGGTGTCACGCCCGACCTTTCAACGGATCCTGAACCGCGCCAGACGACATATCGCTGAAGCGATAACACAGGGTAAGGCTTTGAAAATTTGCGGCGGTAATTACAGTCTTAAAGAAGAGTCCGGTATAGACAGCGGCAGTCGCCGCCGCTTGTATAAAGAACCGCCAGGTTTGGACAGTGTTCCCGGGCAAGAGGAAGGCGACGATGGTTACCCCGGAGGCTGCGGTATCTAACGGGAGGAGTCTAATAATATGACAACATCAGGTTCGGTCAAGGAGCAAACCAAGGCTGAAACACAGAAAGAGACCAGGCGTATAAAAAGGGTGGTGGCGGTGATGAGCGGCAAGGGCGGCGTGGGTAAATCCACTGTCAGCGCCTTGCTGGCAGTTACCCTTGCCAGGCTCGGCAATAAAGTGGGCATACTGGACGCGGATATTACCGGGCCAAGTATCCCCAAACTATTCGGTCTTTCAGCCAAACCTGAGGTTCATCCCGATGGCATTATGCCGGTCAAGACGCAAACAGATATTGAAGTGATTTCTATAAACCTGCTGCTGTCTGACGATACCGCCGCCACTATCTGGCGCGGCCCGCTCATCAGCAAGGCCATCGTCCAGTTCTGGAACGATGTGGTCTGGGGGGAACTGGATTATCTTATCATTGATCTGCCGCCCGGAACATCGGACGCCGCCCTTACCACCATGCAACAGATCCCGGTCAACGCAGTGGTCATGGTGACTACGCCCCAGGCGCTGGCAGGTATGATAGTCAGAAAAGCCATGAATATGGCGGAGCAGTTAAAGATCCCGGTACTGGGCATTGTTGAAAATATGGCCTTTTTCCCGGATCCCGCTAGCGGTAAACCCCTTGAGCTGTTTGGGCCGCGCCGGGCTAAAGAACTGGCCGATGAGTTTGAGGTGCCGTTCCTGGCGCAGTTGCCGATAGACCCGCAGATAGCCGTGTTGTGCGATGCCGGTGAGATAGAACAGTATCAGTCCGAAGCGGTGTCACAGTTTGGGACGGCCGTGGTGGAACGGCTGGCGGCAATGCCCTAAAAGGGCGGTCAATGATTAGAGTAACAACCCTTATAGATAACGAGCCGGGTGATGGCCTTCACAGTGAATGGGGCCTGAGTTTCCTGGTAGAAGCCTATGGCCAGCGTTTCATTTTTGATACTGGCGCAAGCGGCAAAACAGTTGATAACGCGAAGAAACTTGGGGTCGACCTCAAAAATATCGACGGGATATTCCTGAGTCACGGTCATGTCGACCATACCGGCGGCTTATTGGACTTACTGGCAGCTACCAGCACGGTTAACATCTACGCTCAAACCGGGATATGGCAGAAAAGGTACTCATCGGGCGGCAAAAGAGACCCAGATGAGAATATCGGTATGCCCGGTTCTGTCCAAGCACTGGAACAGAAAGGTGCTTGTTTTCATGTATCTGAAGCCTCCTTTTTCCTGGGCAGCAACGTTTATACCACCGGCGTCATCCCATACCGCTCAGAATTTGAAAAACCTAACGCTACGCTACTGGTTCAACAAGGACAAGACCGGGTTATAGACCCGTTCAATGACGAACTGGCGCTGGTCATTCATTCCAAACCGGGTTTGATAATTGTGGTGGGCTGCGCTCACCGCGGCCTGATCAATACCATTAAACAGGCGCAGGCAATAAGCGGTGTCGGCCATGTTTACGCCGTCATCGGCGGCAGTCATCTGCACGACGCCACACCTGAGATCATTGAAAAAACGATTACTGAATTAAACAGGATCGGGGTGCAGAAACTCAGCCTGTGCCATTGTACCGGGGCAGCTGCGCTGGAAATGGTAAATCATAGTTTTAAGGGTGAGTGTATCTTCAATCACAGTGGCGCGAGTATCCGCTTGATGTAGGGATTTACCGTGGTAAAACTTTTAGACGTATAAAAACATCAGGGGCGCTCATTGAGCGCCCCTGATTACTAAGCTGACTATAGTCAAGAAGTTAGGCTGTGACTAGCTTGACCTGCTCATATTTGTAACCCGTGCCGGATTGGACAACCTTCCAGACTTCAAAGGTTGCACCCTGACGGTCGCCATATTGATTAAGGGTAATGGTGCCGGAGACGCCAGCGTAGTTATTGGCGATCTTCAATACTTCAGCGGCGATCTTGGTGGAATCTGTGGCACCGACGTTCTGCATAGCTTTCAACACCAGATTGGTGGCGTCGTATGAGAAATCATTGTAGGTGCCGGGGACATTACCGAAGCGCGCCTGGTATTGCTGGGCGAAAGTGGCGGCCAGCGCCAGCCCTTCAGGAGCGACCGGGTTGGTGCCAATGACGCATTGGGCCATGAAGGCGGCAGCCTGGGCATCGGTGATGGTTTTATCGGCTTTAACGCCCTCTGAGGTGATCCATTGGGCGGTATCCAAACCGACCTGAGCGGCCTGTTTGAAGACGATCTGAGCATCATCCTCATAACCGGCATGGATGACCACATCAGGATTAGCGGCTTTAACAGCCTGGAGTTCGGATAGATAATCAAGCTTGGTGGCATCATACTTAATGGTGCTCACAATGGTTGCTTTGCCGGCAATCTCAGCAGCCACGGTGTCGGCGATACCGACGCCGTACTGGGTGTTTTGGACAACAATGGCTACCCTTTGGTAACCAGCATCAATGACTAGTTCGGCCATGGCCTTGCCTTGGAGAGTATCTGACGGGGCGGTGCGGAAGAAGAATTGCCGCCAGGCTTGGTTGGTGATAGCTGGAGAAGTAGCCGAAGGTGAGACCAGGAGTACCTTGTTCTGGGCAGCCCATTCACCGGAGGCTAGAACCGCGCCGGAAATCATGGGTCCGATGATGACTTTGCAACCATTTACGGTGGCAAGTTTCTTAACAGCTTCAAAGCCAGCAGTTGCATCGGTTTTACCGTCTTCAACAATCAACTCGACATCCTTGCCACCGATGCCGCCTGCATCGTTGATCTGTTCAACGGCGAGTACAATGCCATCGCGGATGGCGCTACCAATGCCAGATAATGAACCCGACAGGTCCATAACTACGCCGAGCTTAATTGTGTCCTTGGAGCAACCCGCAGCTGGAATCAACATCCCTACTGCGAGGATCGCTACCACCATGATTTTTAGGCCTAGTGCCTTTTTGAACATACTGGCTCCCCTTTCAAGAGAATGATGTTTGATATTACAATGGCAACGGTTTTACTGTCAAGGTTATTAGTACTTAAGGATTAGTGCCAGACAATTTATTTTATTGACACCTAACGAGTTAAATACCAACCAGCTACTGCCGTCTTAAGCCCACAGGTCTTCAGTTTCCTTTTCGGCCTTTGGGGAGGTTCCCCAATCGGCATAATTCTGACCGTATTCCCGCGGCACGAAGGCGACGGGCATAGGCACGGCGTGGCCGAAGATGAGAGCTTGCTGCCGGGCTGCCAGCTTGGCCAGGACATTCTTAAGCTCGTTCTTGCCGGAGACGCCGGACAGGACGGCATCTATGTCACGTTCGGAATCTAGCAGGCAGGTGATCTTGGTGCCCAGCTGAGACATGATCTCCTCGTCAATGCCAGAAGGCCGCTGATCGATGATAAGCAGGGTGACGGAGTATTTGCGCATCTCCCGGGCGATAGTGCCGAAGATGGTCTGCGAAGCGACGCCGGGATTCAGGAACTTGTGGGCTTCCTCGATGGTGATGACCAGGGGCTTGGGATAGCCGGTATCGGAAGCGATGGCTTTTTCAGTCCGGTCGCGGTAGGTGGCGTAGATACGGCGGGTGAGCATATTGGCAACAAGGATGTAGGCGGTGATGTCGGTATAGCGGCCGAATTCAAGCACCACGTGTTTACCCGCTTCCAGATAACCCAGGATGCGGTCGACGACTTCTCCCGGGGCGTTGGCGGCGATGAAAGGCAGACGCTGGATGGTGTTCATACCGCGTTTTAGATTCTGGAAAGTGCTTTCATGGATGGAGAGGGCGGCCAAAGTATCGGCGTCGTCTATCTTCATTGACTCTACAAACCAGCCCCGCCCGAAGTGACGGCGCAATTGATAAACGGCCTCTACGGCGGCATCGGTCAGGTTCAGGGTCTGGCGCAGGAGTGAAATATCTTCCGGTTCGATCTCTTCAAAACCGATCTTGACGACGTAATCGGTGGAGACGCCGCGGCGTTTGGAATTTTCCTCGTCAAGGGTGAACACCGCCACCTGCGACGGGAAAAGCTGCTTCAAGGCCTTAACCTGGCGCTTTTTCTCAGATGTGCCAGCCCAGCCGTATTCCGAATGCATATCAAAAACAAGATTCACGGCGGCAGACTTCTGCAGCAGGCCGATGAGTAGCATCCGGGTGAGGAAGGTCTTGCCGGTGCCGCTCTTGCCGAAGATGCCGTTACTGCGCTTGGCGAATTCCGGCAGATTGAGGCACAGTTTGACCTCCATATCCAGCGGGTTGCCGATCCAGAACTTGTCCTTGTCTTCTTTACCGAAGACGGTTTCGATATCGTTTTCCGAGGCTTCCATGACCGTTGAAAAATGACTGGGGATGGTCTTCACCGGCTGCGGGCCTTCAGTGACGGCCTCGCCGCCGCCGATGGTGAGATACGGGGCGACATGCAGCGAGCCGTAGGCCGAGGTGCCGGAAAGGACTTCAGAGATGAAATCATCGCCGGACGGCGGCGAAACGGTCAGGTTGAGGTCGGTGACGCCGAGGGAAACATCGGTGATCATGCCGAAGAACTTGCGTTTGCGGCCTTCGATGGTGACGTAGCGGCCGACGGCCATGTCTTCTATTGAGGCCGCGCCGTCGAGCTTGACTTCTATGCCTTTATTAAGCGAACCGGCGGTGACGATACCCAGTTTATGTTCCATGTTCATGCCGAAAGCCTTTCCAGAATAGTTTTCAGGCGATTGTAATCGGCAGACAATAGTTGCGCCAGCGCCTTGCCCGCCCCTACCAGGAATTGCCGCCGTTCCTCGCCTTGATAGGAAGCGCTCATGCGGCGGATGGCGGCGGCGGTGATCTCCTCAGGGCAAACGGCACCTTGAGCCGAGAGCAACAGGGTAACGAAACCCATCTTCCGGCCGAAGGAGATGACTTCCTCATCGCCGCAGTTGTAAACAAAGCCGTGGAGGCGGGCGGGGCGGGGAGACAGATAGTAGCGTATATCGCCATCAATCAGATGGCCGACGATGACCGCCTGAACCTCACAGCGCATCAGTTTTTCAAGCTGAGGGTTGGCTTTGAAAATAGCGTCCTCGGTTTCCTCATCCCTGCCCCGGGCGACCGGTTTGCGGCCCGGTTCCAGCGACGAGGTGGAAACATGGGCGACAACGGCATAGAGGGTTGTGCCGTCGA
The DNA here is from genome assembly GCA_001005265.1 of Dehalogenimonas sp. WBC-2. Classification (NCBI taxonomy): domain Bacteria; kingdom Bacillati; phylum Chloroflexota; class Dehalococcoidia; order Dehalococcoidales; family Dehalococcoidaceae; genus Dehalogenimonas; species Dehalogenimonas sp. WBC-2. The sequence continues at coordinate 1,658,755 of CP011392.1, read as the reverse complement.
CGGACGTTTTGACCAGTGCGCCCAGCGGCGGGGCGGCGTTCAGGTCATAGCACTGGGCGGTGAAGCCGGTGCTGGAGGTCTCAATGACCTCGGCGATTTTTATGTTTTTAGGCAAGTGATCCTCCTGGTTTAAATATAATAGATTGAAAGATCTGGGGATGTTGTTTTTTAAGTACAAAATACAGTTCTTCGGTTGATATTCCTTCATACCAAAGAGAATTGTAAGTGTCTGGACTCACAGCAAACCAAGCATCCAAGGTCTTACTAGCGTTAGCCTTCAACCGGGGTTTCCAATAATAATACTCGTCAATCAGTTTTGCGAGGGATTTGTTTCTTTCCCATTTGTGAACACGCTGAGGGAGTTGTTCTAACCAAGCGATGGTTGTAATTCTGTCAGTGCTATTTTTGGCACTTGCCTCTTCTATTATTTGATTCATTTCGTAACGCCTGTGTATAAGAAACAGATAATATGTTGTCATTTGAGGAACATGTCTGGTAGATGGACGCCTTGGATTATTCTCCATAAACTCTTTCTTGATACCTTGATCCCACATCACACAAACCGACGGTAGTCCCATTGCGAGCAATTTTGAGATATTCGTCATTCCCAGACCCGAAATCGAGCTTTCCCAAAGGTGCTGAAACAGATTGCTGGCCGCGAACAGTTCACTATCCATCGCGTCTTCAAGGCAACACACGCTTAACGACTGAGCTACTCGTTGTTGCTGTGTACCCCAAGCGGCAGTTAATTTATCCCAATCGATTGGATGACGATAGGAAGCCCATTTAGCGAGAAACGCTTTGAAGTGTATTTGAATCTTGTCCTGGTCAATTGGTGCAGAGAGAAAATTACCACCTAGATTACTCCTTGATTTCCAAAATACACTTTCCTCAAATTGATGTTCTTCAAGATCCTCAACAACGTTAATGAAAGAATCGAGCTTCATCGAATAAAATCCTCCCGTGAAGTTTAGTTATTCTAGTCTGCCTTGCCTCGTTGATTGTTCCATCAGGGGGTTGGCCTTGATGAAAGCCGCGGGATAGAAGAGGGTCTTAGCACCGGCGCGGGAATGGACGTAGCGGTTTTCGATGGAGTTTGCCTGATCTTCCAGCATCTTTTTAATGGGCCACTGGACGCGGCCGCCCTCAATAGGCTGAAGTCTTTTCTTAATGATGAGTTCGCGCAGGTAGTCATTGAAGTCGGAATAGGTGACGTAGCCTCGTTTGGCGGCGGCATCATGGGCAACGGCCAGAACTCTGGTTTTATCCAAATCATTCATTTTCCGGTTCCTTTCGCCGACGATTTTCCGGCAATCTGCGCTAAATCCACCTCGCTTGTTTACTGAAACTCTTGGCTGAGACGCCGGTGGGCAATCCCTGTTCCGCCAGATACCCATCGACGACCTCATAAAAGACCGCCCTATCAGCGCCGGTGACAACGGCTTGTTCATGGGCCTCGGAAAGGGCTACGGGGTAGCCGTTGCCTTTCTTCACTTGTTCCAGTATCAGAGAGTGGATGAAATCGACGCGGCCGGGGTCTTCGGCGAGCCAGCACGGCAACTCGATACGCGCCATCTCGTCCTCCAACTTGAGATAGAAGAAACAGATGCGGTGTTCACCATAATATTGCCCCAACACCTTGGAAGTGCTTTCGAAGATCGACGAGCGCTCGCCGGTATCAAGATAGCGGCTGAAAAGTTCGGCGTCGGAGATACCGGAGACGGAATCACAGGGACGGGCGCCGGACTTCAGTTCCCCGCAATGCTTATCACAGTTGGCCGGTTCCCACGGACACAGGGTTAATCTAATGGTATTGACCACTTCCTCGCCGCCAGGTTGAGATATATAGGACGCTAGTCCGAGGGGGCGCTCAACACAAAGCTTTTTGAAATCGCCGAGACATTTCAGATAGCCGTTGTCCAACAGTTCGCGCAGGACATAGGCGTCGTAATTTTGAGTGGTCAGGCTCCAGCGGATGAGAGTGCCGTCGGACAGGGCCAGGGTGGGGCGGTCGCGCGTTACCGTCGAGGCCAACTCAGCCAGGGCGGAAAACTCTTCAACGTCACGTTTTATGCCCAGGAGGGCTCCCTGCAAGGGCGTTTCACGATTGCTGTCCGGGTCCTGAATGACTACATCTTCATCCTGGGACAGAAGCCTGGGGATGCTGTCCAGACCGGCTCCATGATCATCCCCATAATCCAAACGCACTTTGCCGATGTTTATGAGGCAGCAGGGTGCTGAACGGTGACGGTCAAAGTCGATATGGGAGCCGTCAGTAGCCAGAACCGAGTATGTTGAAGGAGGGGCGGACGGCTGGTACCTCTCATCTATACCGCTTACCGGATTGGCCAGCAGGAAGCTGGTTTTACTGTGCCGTACCTTGTCGCGCAGGGCACCCACATCTATACCGCTTGAGAGCCTGGATGCGGCGGTGGTCAGATGGACACCATGATCAACGCCACGTTGTTTCAGTTTTTCGGCCATTAAGCCGATTTGACCGGCCACCCTGGTGATATCAAGCGACAATGGCTACCTCCACCACTTCCAGTTTAAGTATAGTTCATGAACGCTTGGGTCTCAAGGTTTTATGTAATTATGATGAAGCCGGATCAAAAGTCAGATTCTGTTAAGGTTTTCGTGCTAAAATAATGGCATTCATTGTCACTAACGGAGGATAAAATGCCATCTGTAGATGTGGTCAGCGATGTCGACCTGCAGGCACTGGATAATGCCATCAACAACGTTAAACGTGAGGTTACCACGCGCTATGATTTCAGGAACGTGAAGACCGAAATCACCCTTGACCGCAAGGAAAAGACCATCCACCTTGAAAGCGGTGACGACGTTAAGGTCAAGGCCATGACCGAGATGCTCATCGGTCAGGTGGTGCGTTTCGGCCTGGATACCAAGTGCCTGGATTTCGGCAAGATGGAAGCCACGGCGCAGGGGGGTGCCGAGATGGATGTGAAGATCAAGGAAGGTATCTCCAAAGAGACAGCCCAGAAGATGGTTAAGTTCATAAAGGGTTTGAAACTTAAGGTTGAACCGGCCATTCAGGGTGAGCAGCTGCGGATCACCGGCAAGCAGATTGATGACTTGCAGGAGATCATGCGTCAGCTTAAGGAACAGGATTTTGATATAGCGCTACAGTACGTGAACATGAAACGGTAATTACCAGATAATGCTGGCTTTACTCGCCTCGGTGTTTGTCATTTCTTTGTCCGGTGCCCTCATGCCGGGGCCGATGTTCGCTACTGTTCTAGCTAGAAGCTATAAGTCGCCGTGGGCCGGGGCGCAGGTGTCGATTGGTCACGCGGTTATCGAGCTGCCCTTAATCCTGTTGATATATTTCGGTGCTGCAGCATTTTTCGAGTATACTGCGGTGCAATTCATCCTCGGCGTGGCGGGCGGCGGCATGGTCATCTGGATGGGCATCGGCATGTTCCGCGCCCGGAAAGCAATGGCCACGGGGCAAAACACCAGCCGTTACGGCACGATCACCTCCGGCATCATTCTCTCAGCTGGAAATCCGTTCTTCATTTTGTGGTGGGCGACCGTTGGGGCTCTTCTGGTGCTGAAAGTGACTGATTACGGCTTAGGGGGGCTGTGGGCCCTTATCTTGACGCACTGGTCGGTCGATCTGATATGGTTGTCGATAGTATCGGCGCTGGTGTACCGGACTCACAGGCTGTGGGCTCCGGTGTTCCAAGAAGCGGTTTTCACCGGTTGCAGCCTGCTGCTGGTGGGGTTCGGGGGGTGGTTCATGGTGTCGGGAATACAGGCGGTGGTCGCCGTATAATAATCAGGGGAGGTCATAAGATGAACGTCAGGGACATCTACCAAAAAGAAAAGGGTATAGTCTTCAGCTTTGAGCTTTTCCCGCCGAAAACCGAAGAATCGGCGGCGGAACTGTTTGATACCATTAAAGCGCTCAAGCCGTTGGAGCTTTCCTGCGTTTCGGTGACCTACGGCGCCGGTGGTTCAACACGCGAACTGACCCATGACCTGCTGGTGCGCATCCACAAGGAGACCGATCTGACTGTCATCTCACACCTGACCTGCGTTGGCTCAACGATAGAAGAGATACGCCATATCCTGGAGAAGTACCGGGAAAGCGGCATCGAAAATATCCTGGCTCTGCGCGGCGACCCGCCCAAGGGGCAGATGAGCTTTGTACCGGAGGTGGGCGGTTTCAGCTACGCCATTGAACTGGTTAAATTCATCAAGACCAACTTCCCGGAGATGGGCGTCGGCGTGGCTGGCTATCCTGAAGGCCACCCGCAGACCCCAAACCGCCTCAAGGAGATCGATTACCTGAAAGCCAAGGTGGATGCAGGGGCGGATTATATCTGTACCCAACTCTTTTTTGATAACCGGGACTTTTACGACTTCCGTGAGCGCTGCGCCCTGGCCGGAATAAACGTGCCTATCGTAGCCGGTATATCACCCATCACCTCGGTCAAGATGATGAAAAGGATGGCCGATCTGGCCGCGGGGACTCATTTCCCGGCGCCGCTATTGCGCGCCATCAACCGCGCCGAAGACGAAGAATGTGTCAGAGATGTGGGCGTTCACTGGGCGGCGGAGCAGGTGAGGGATTTGGTGGATAAGGGCGTTGACGGCATCCACTTTTATACATTGAATAGTTCAGACGCTACCCTTCAGATATACAAGACCCTGGGAGTGACGACTTCTAAGAATCTGGCGTAAGAGGCAGGGGCAGAGGGGTGAAATTCCTCTGAAAGAGTGAAATCTATAGTTACTCCCAATTTATTGGGTGATCAGTTTTTCCCGGTACGCAAACTTAAAAAAGATAGACATTGATGTTTGGTAACCACAACAATCGACAACTGCCTAGCACGATTCTATCGTCGTTTGTGGCTGGCAATCTTGCTGAGGTGGAATCCCCGAATGAGGTCTATGGTGGGCTTCACCGCGAACAGCAAAGACCCGGCTAAAAATAGGCCCGCCGCGGCAGAGGGGTTATTGGGATTGAGGAAAAGCACACTGCCGGACACAAAGCAGGCGGCGGCACCAAAGTCCACCACAACACGCGCCATTTGATAGCGCCGGAACAAATCAGCGTGCTTCTGAGACAGAGTATTTAAATTGGGGTCCAATAACTGGGTAACAGGTTCTTCAGGCCGGGTATTTTGCTGTGGTGTCATACGAGTTACTCTCTCCAATTATACTAATAAGTTGCAACTAATGAATCAGCAATTTTGGAAATGAACAGTTCCCCTGTTGGCAGGGCTGATGATGGCATCACGAGAAAGACGGTTTGTTTTAAGCCTGGCGGAGGAGACGGATGATCTCACCGAGCTTAGGAGTCTTGCCGTACATCAGCAGGAAAGTGCGGAATATCTTGGCGGAAAGGTAAAGAAATCCGACAATGGTGGCGACCATCAGCGTCATACTGGTGGCAATTTGCCACAAAGGCACATCGGTAATGCCGATGCGGATGATGGTGGTGATGGGGGCGGTGAAAGGAAACAAGGTTAAAAAGACACTTACCGGATGCTGAGGGTTTTCAATGAGGAAAACCATGCCCCACAAAGGCGAAACGGCCAGCAGGGTAAAAATGGTGGCAAGCTGCTGGCTGTCGCGCATGTTCTGCCCGATACTGCCGGCGGCGGCCATGATTATGGCGAACAGCAGGTAGCCTAAGATGAAATAGCTCAGACCCAGGAAGATGAAAGTGCCGGAAATTTGGATAGAACCAAGGATTTCAGCGAAGTTGTCTGAAGCCAGACCGGCCAGGAAACGCGCCGAAATAAGCCAGATAGCCATTTGGGCCAGCCCGGCCGCGCCCAGCCCCAGCACCTTGCCGGTAATAAGCTGGCGGCTGGAGACACTGGACAGAAGGATCTCCATGATGCGGTTCTCCTTCTCCTCAGACAGACCTTGCAGCAGATAACCGGAAGAAGTGAAGATGGACATGACCAGCAAAATACTGAACAGATACGGCAAAATAAAATCAGAAAAACCGCCCTGTGAATCAGCTGGAAGCCCGGTGGACGGATCAATGACGACGTTTGATAGATTCAGGGGGTAAACAGCCCGGTCAATTATTGCCGGGTCGGCCTCCGGCGCCAACAGGTTCCTGATCACAAAATTGCGGATGGCGTCGTAACGGTCTCCGGGGGTTTCAAGTTCACGGGAAAGGGTGAAACGGGCCACGGCACCGCTATCCAGGTAATCAGGTAAAATAACTATATATTCGCTGATGTCACCGTCAATCATGGCCTGATTGGCTGTCTCAACGTCGGTGAAAGGTTCGAACTTAAAATTGGCCTGTTCCTGTTGACCGTCGATTAAAGCGGCGGCGTCGACATAGCCGATAATAACGTCTTCCACAGGCCCGGGTTCACCGCCGGGGGAGATGCCTGAAATAAGCTGTCCGCCGAGTATTAGCAGCAGTCCCAGTAGCGGGAAAGCCAGGGTCATGACGATAAAACCGGTGCGGCGGATCAAAGTACGGAACTCATGTTTGAAAATCAAAAGCGTCTTGTTCATGGCTGTTTGACCACCTGAACAAATATCTCATCAAGGTTTGGAGTCATGATTTCAAAACGTTCAACGGGGATACCGGTAGCGACCAGCTGCTGCAGCAGAGTCTGCGGCGATGTGTGTTCATTCAGCCTGAGTTCAGTGACCCGGCCCTTGGTCTGGCGGTCGGTAACACCATTGAGCGATTCGGGTAGTTCTGTCTCGGTTTCAACGATAACGGCATGGCTGCGGTACTGTCGCCGGATGTCATCCAGTTTGCCATAAAGCAGGCGGCGGCCTTTATTAATCATGAACAGGCGGTCACACATCTCCTCCACCTCATTCATACGGTGGGTAGACAGGATAACAGCCTTGCCTTCGGCACGGAGGTCTTTGATAGTGTTCTTAAGCAGACGGGAGTTGACCGGGTCAAGGCCGGCGAACGGTTCATCCAAGATGATGAGGTCCGGGTTGTGGGCAACGGTAACCACGAACTGAATGAGCTGTCCCATGCCCTTGGACAGTTCTTCAATCTTCTTGTAGCGGTGTTCAAAGAGGTCAAAACGTTTTAAAAGGACTTCAGCACGTTCAACGGATGCCTGTCTGTCAGCGCCTTTGAGGATAGCCAGATAGGCGATGGTGTCCATAATCTTAAGTTTGCGGTACAGGCCGCGTTCTTCCGGCAGATAGCCGATGCGGTTTTTGGAACTCTCGCTCAGGTGCTGCCCCATGACAAGAATATCGCCGCTGTCCGGTTTGATGATGTCCATCATCATGCGAATGGTAGTTGATTTGCCAGCGCCATTGGGGCCGATCAGGGCGAAAATCTCGCCGCCGTCAACTTCAAAAGATACGCCGTCAACAACGCGCTTGTTGCCGTATGTTTTAGTGATATTAGATAGAACAACAGCAGGCATAGCTTAAAGCTTATTCCGCCTTTGGTTCATCGCCCTCAGCCGGGGCTTCTGCCACAGCGACCGTAGCGGCTTCAGGTTCAGCCTTAATGCTGATCTCATTGACCTTGGCGATCAGAACATCGGGGTCAGTTAAAATAGTCACGGCGGAATCCAGTTTGATATCCCTGACATGAATGGCATCGTCCAAAGTGGTGAGCACTGATATATCAATACTGATGCTGGCGGGTAGTTTGGCAGGCAGGCTTTCAACCTCAATATGGGCTACCGGATGAACCAGCAGGCGGCCTTTTGTCTTAAGCGCCGGGGCCTCACCAGTCAAATGGAGAGGGATACGCGCCGTTATCTTTTCATTCATTTTAACCTGGTAGAAGTCAACATGGAGCACGGTGTCGCCGACGGGGGTGCGCTGGATCTCCTTGATGAAGGCCATCCGGGGCGTTTTGGCGCCGGTATCAAGGGCAATCAGGCGGGAACTGCCAGCCAGCTTGATAACTTCTTGCAGGGCGGCGGTGTCGGCCTGAAGGGTTTCTGATGGTATGTTGTGGCCGAAAACATGAACCGGGGTAACGCCGGAGCGGCGCAGAAAGCGATTTTTCTTTCCGGTGGTTGTCCGCGGCGAAAGAACTATTTCAATTTTATCCATTTGACCGTGTGTCCTCCATATAATTCAACAAACAGTTATTAAAGCAGAGAAGGTTATGACAAGTCAATGCTGGACTAGTTATGTAAAACAATTAATGTGGCAGGATGCCAATATGATGGTTTATAATGAGTCCTGGCAGGAGGTGCTGAAATAGTAGTCAACAGGTCTGAACGGTTTTCGCATTATTCTCATCTTGGCGGCGCCATCGGCGGCGTGATTGGATTACTGATCCTATTAATCATCACCTGGGGACGATGGGACTATGTAGCAGTTACTCTGATCTACGGCGCGGCGGTCACAACCCTGTTTTCTTTCAGCGCTTTATACCATGCCTTCAAACGGCGTGATAACGAAACGACCATCTGGCGCAAACTGGATCATATCGCCATTTTTATCATGATAGCAGGCAGCTATACACCGCTGGTTTACATTTACCTTGATGGCGCCTGGCGCTGGGGCATGATCATTGCCTCCTGGTCGATAGTTCTACTGGGGGTTTTCTATAAGGTGTTCTGGATGAAGGCGCCGAGGGTGCTTTCGCCTATCCTGTATCTCGGCATGGGCTGGCTGGCGCTGATACCCTTGCGCGAGTTATGGCTGTCAATGCCCCGGCTGGCATTCTGGGGAGTGGTAGCCGGTGGAGTGGCGTACAGCATCGGCGCGGTCATTTACGCTGTAAAGCGTCCCAACCCTGTTCCGGGAGTCTTCGGCTTCCATGAGATTTTCCATGTCTTGATCCTTGTCGGGGCACTGCTGCATTTTGGCGTGGTGCTGGCTTCGGTGATCTAAACCTTTAGAGCAGTATCGCTTCAAGACCCAAAGTGGCAAATGACATAGGGTCTTATGTTATAATCTCGTCGGCGCCGGGATGGCGGAATAGGCAGACGCAGCGGACTTAAAATCCGCCGACTTCGGTCATGTGGGTTCGATCCCCTCTCCCGGCACCACTTGTTTTGAAGAGAAAAAGCGACGGTACATACCGTCGCTTTTGTTATTATGGTAGCTGCCCCGATGACTATTCAGAATTTTCGTTATCGGCAGGCTTTTTATTGAAGCGCAATTTCAGACCGGCATACCACTTTTGCCACCATGGGGTCTTCGGTGGACGGCCATCAGTAAGGAGCTTCAGTTGTCCTTCCATCTGCCGGACACGTTCAGTGGCGGCGCCCAGTTGAGCGGCTAAGGCCAGATTCTTTTCCTGGAGTTCCCGGAAAATGGCCATCATGTCGCCGGAAGCCGCGGACAGCGGGTCATGATTGTCCAAGGCTGTCTGGCTATGGTTGTCTAGTCCGTCCAATTTCCTGAGGTCGTCCGGCAATTCTTCAATGCGATACTCCTCACCGAAAGGACCGTTGACTAGAAAAGCCTGGATCTTACCGGCTTTGATGTAGCGCCTGATAGTGCGGGTGGAAACGCCAAGTTTTTCGGCGGCCTGGTTGATGGTGTAATTTTGGCTTGACATGTTCATAGTCTATACATCCTGACCAGGGGGTGTCAAGGGGTTAGAAAGAATTTAATCCATCAAATTGAGCATATCGGCTACCCCGATAGCGACGGCAATGGTAACGATAAAAATCTCACTGACGGGATTATCCTTTTCACGGACATCCCAGGTTAGTGAATTGGAATCGCTATAGACCAATGCGTCGACGGCTAAAAAAATACCCATGGAACTGAAAAAGGGAAATGATAACCATATCCCTGGTAACAGCCAGAGTGACAGAGACGGTATCAGCAAGATGTGGAAGGCGATGAAATACGCTGTCCACCGTTGACAAGTCATAGGCCAGTCCCGGCGCGCCAGGAGACTGGCCTATGTGACCGCAGAGGTGGTTCCCGTTATTAGCCGATTACCGGGGTGATGTGGAGATTTGGTTATTGTCGTGAAGCGACAAAAGCGGAGATCAGAGCGGAGATCAGAGTCACAATACCCAGGGTGGCATGGATGCCGGCTTCGCCTTCTTCGCCTAAAGCCAGAAAGCCGCCGATAACCGTCAGTATGGCCATTACCGCTGTAATCAGAGTCCACATCTTGGTGTTTTTCATTTTTCCTCCATAAGCTGAATTAGTCCGCATCATGTTATAATCGCCTAAAGGAGATGTCAATGGTAAAACCGATAACTCGCCGCAGTTTTGGAAGTTTTTTCCGCATGGTCATGGCCGGGGCTTTTGGCGGATTCCTGGTGGCTATTCCGGCAACACTGATCGGGGCGAAGGTGCTGGCTGGTAACAGCCTCGGCGGGTTTGAGGATCTGGTAGGCGCTATCATGGGGATGTTGCTGGGGTATCCACTGGGGGTGGTTTTGGGCATTTTAGTCTATAGCCGGGTATTTCATTATCCCGGTTCAGTTTGGTTGGCGGTTCCCGGTGCCCTGGCCGGTATGGTGCTCATCCTGGGACTGGCGGAACCGCTGAATTTGAATTCTAATTCCGATGTGTTGCTCGGCAGTTACTTTGTTTTAACCACGCTGCTGGCAACCGCCGGTTTTCATTTGAAAAAAGCCGTCCGGGCATGAGCTAGCCTTAGAGCAGGTGAATAGTTTGGCGGCGGTGGATTTGAAACAGGGCAGCAGCATAGGCCGCTACTGATTTGAAATTTTGGAGGCGACGACCGGATTCGAACCGGTGAATAGGGGTTTTGCAGACCCCCGCCTTGCCACTTGGCTACGTCGCCGTGGTATCAACTCGGACTTGCAGGGCATGTCCGCTTGTGGGTCTAAGTGGAGCGGAAGACGAGGCTCGAACTCGCGACCTCCTCCTTGGCAAGGAGGCGTTCTACCACTGAACTACTTCCGCCCGGTGCAACTTATTAAATGGTGCCGAGAGGGAGATTTGAACTCCCACGAGCTCATCACTCACTAGCCCCTCAAGCTAGCGTGTCTACCATTCCACCATCTCGGCCGGTGGCAGGAGTGGAAGGATTCGAACCCTCGACCGGTGGTTTTGGAGACCACTGCTCTACCAACTGAGCTACACTCCTATAGTGCAGGCGAGTAGATAGCATACCTTAAGCTATCTGGGATTGTCAACGGGTTTTGGATGGTTCCAATCGGGCAACCGCATTGCGGTGTATCTATCAGGTTTGATGAACGGCGATACCGCCAAGCAGGTTGTCTACCATCTCTTCAATGAACTGATCGGGACGGGTACGCTGGTGGAAGGCCACGCCGGTAGCCCTTAAAAGGACTATGGTGTAAGCCAGTGTTCTAGCTGTGACATCGGTATTATGAGGTCTGAGTTCTCCGGCGGCGACGCGTTTATCCAGATAATTCTGAAACAGGCTTACGCCTTGGTTCATAATGCCCCGCCAAATGCGCGGCACGATGGGATGACTCTGAGTCTCGTGGAAGAAAATATTCATCAGGCTTTCTTTTTGGCCTAGAAGGTCAAAAAACTGCTTGCCGACGACTTTGAGCACCTTAACCGGGTGCTCGTTTTGCAGAGTTGCCAGCAACGATGTCAATTGAGGTAAAAAGCTGTGACGTTCGACTACCGCCTCAAGCAGTTTATCTTTGCTCTTGAAGTAATGGTACATAAGCCCCTGGGCGACGCCGGCTGCAGCCGCCAACTCCCGCACGCTGGTCTTGTCAAACCCTTTTTTTGCGAAAACCTGCAGTGCGGTATCGATAAGCTGGGTACGGCGTTCCTCGGCCTTTTCATCGCGCCAGGTGGGCTGACGTGGTTGCTTCTGGGGGTTCATTGAAGGTTCAGTCATATAGTTGGGATTATATTCGGGGCTAAACGCAGTGTCAAGACTCAAAAACTACTTTGGACATCAGTTAATGACAAAGACCGGGCGGTTAGGCCCGGTCTTGAAAAGGTAATTCCAGGAGGTGAAGTTTAGGCTTTTCCGATTTTGAACATCTTGGTGCCGCAGACCGGGCAGGCACCCTGGGTGGCGGGACGGCCGTTCTTCATAGTAATAGGTTTGGCGTCTTTCATGTCTCTCTTGGTGCGGCATTTCATGCAATAACCCTGCATTTAGGAATCCTCCTTCGTAAATTTGAATATACGATAGCCCAAGAGAGAGTGATTGTCAAGAGCTTTAGTAAGATAATTTTATACTTGTTGTACGATTGGACTTTTTGCCGGGGGTATCTAACCGGTGAGAGGGTTGATGAGACCCAGGCTTTCCAGGCCGTTGATCATCATGTTAACCGCCAGGGCGGCCAATAATAAACTGAAGACACGGGAAACGGCGCGCAAACCACCCCTGCCCATGTACCGGATGAACCAATCCGATGATAGAAATATTATCCAGGTAATGGCGATATTAAGCAGGAATGAAATCAAAACAATATAGAACGGGAACTGAGTGGACAACAGGAGCAGCGTGGTAATGGTGGCCGGGCCGACCACCAGGGGTGTGCCGATGGGCACCACTGCTACCATCTCCTCTTTGACAGCTTCAACCATATGACCGCTGGTCATGTAGCGGATTGCCAGCACCAGTAGCACGATACCGCCGGCGATGCCGAAGGCACCGACTGAAATATTCATGGCATCCAGGATAACGCGGCCAAATAATAAAAATATCAGACCGACGATTGACGCAGTGAAAACCGCCACCTTGATGATGCGGCGCCGTTCGGTGTTAACCGAGTCCTCAGTCAGGGCAATGACGAAGGGCAGGTTGCCGATGGCGTCAACCACGATAAACAATGGTACGAAGGTAAGCAGAAACGATTGCCAGAAATCGGTCATATGAGGGCCGGAATATGCTCCCTTCCTGAAAGCCTGAATCAATTATAGGTGCGGCGCAGTGAAAAAGCTACAATTATGGATTCTGTATGACGTGTTTTGTTTTGCCAATAGTTGTTCAGCAATGCTGATTAAGTAGAGTCATGGTTGACATTGGTCAACGGCAGCATAATGGTTTGCCCCGGTTTGCGGTTTAAGTAGCTTTTAGTGTATTCCATGGGGAATGAATACACGATCTGCACCCGGGGATGTTCCAGCCAGAAGACAAAAATACCCACCGTCTGGGGTTTGGTGCCGAATGGCCCGATGATCATATTGGCGGTATTTTTGAATTCTTCATAGATAGATTCCAGTGTATTTCTGATATGGTACGGCGAATCCGCAGCGACTTCCCGCAGTTCAACATTAGGCTGCGATATTAAAAAATCATTGTTCTTTTCAGCGTAACGCAGGTATTCTTCGTTGCCGTCGCGGGGGGTGGTGATAAGGCAGATAGTGCGCGTGGGATTGAACTGTTTCCAGACTGACAGCGACCTTTCGGCCTCAAAACCGATGAAAAGGACAAGGACCGTTTCTTTCTCTATTGACATCGAACCGAAAAAATGAGGCACGGTTGTGATCTGTTGTACCCCCTGGGTCAGGCGGCTGGGAGCGTAAGTCTGCGTTGTGTGGATGATCCTTGGCAGTCCCATATTGAGCTCAGCCACCAGATAGTGCATCAGCCCCAGAAGATAAACCTTGGAAAAGCCACTGATGTCCAGGGTGATATGGGCCTCCTCATCGTCCTTGGGGCGGCAGCGCTTCCAGATGCTCTTGAGTTGAGAAACACCTTCTACCGGGTCGTCACGCTGACAACGGATAACGAACACACCTTCTGATGTTTTCCGGGTCAGCAGCGCTTGAAGCTTGAAGAGGTTGGTATCGATGTGTTGCTGATAATTTGGTTCTTCAATAACAAAAATAATCGAAAAACGCACCCTGAAATTACCGCTTAAGCGGCCTGCCGCGGCAACACAGCGCTCCTCAAAAGAAGCGCAGCAGACAAATAGATCGTCGGCGCCGTATTCGTTCAGACGGCCCAGACTATCGACAATAATAGGTTCGTCGGTTGCCCGCATGCAGTGCTTACCCCTGTCTCCGGTAGTTCAGGGCCAATATAAACGGCTCAAAGCTAAAAGTCAAACGCAAGCAGGTATAGACAAAGCTATGACAGGCACTTGACAAAGATGCCCCTGTTTCAGGAGTTATGTTATAATGTCCTATGTCTTTTTACTTTGCCTACGGCGTGTCACTAAACCGCAAATTGATGGCTGAGCGTTGTGCCGGCTGCAAACCTACAGTATCGGCTACGCTGGCTAACTACCAACTGGTTTTTACCGGCTGGTCGCGGGTTTTTCATGGCGCCACAGCCTCCTTAAAGCCGTTCCGCGGTGCCCACGTCAAAGGTGGGGTATATGAAGTCCCTGATGCGGCGCTTAAAAAGCTGGATGTCGCTGAAGGTTTTCCCGCCCAGTGCATCAAGCAAAATGTCACGGTAAATACTGAAACTGGTGAATCGCTGGCCTGTTTCACTTACGCCCCGGCGCATCAGTCAGCAGAGGGCAAACCGGCTGCGGAATATCTGGCGCTATTGCAGCAGGGTTATCGTGAATGGGGGTTGGTGTAAAACGGTCGCCAACTCGACATTTATTACACATCGCCTTTTAATAGACCTCTGCCGTCATTATGCCCGAATTATTGCCGTTGTCTGAAGTAGATCGTGGAACGGTTTTTCGTCGGTAACAGGTCCTACGATAGACAAACGGAATTTTTCTACTTGGATGAGTTCACTCGCCAGGGACTTTAAGTCATCAAGGGTGACGGCTTCTATCCGGCTGATAACCTCATCAGGCGTCAGGACTTCACCGGTCATGATTTCCTGACCGCCGTTCCAACTGGCGACATGTCTGGAATCCTCCAACCTTAACGCCATGCGCCCTTTGGATAGTTCCTTAGCCTTGACCAGTTCATGTGGGGTCAGGGTGGATTTTAGCAGTTCCAGTTCTGCCATCACCGCGGTGACTGCCTGGAGCAGGTTATCCGGGTCAACGCTGGCGGCGACGGTCAAGGAACCGGTGTCCAGAAGAAAATCAGTATAACTTTGAATGGCATAGGCCAGTCCCAGCCGGTCACGGATCTCGGTGAAAAGACGGGAACTCATGCCTTCTCCCAGAATAACGTTCAGCAGACTTTCAGTGTATCGCCGGGAGTCAGTCAGCGACAGCGCCGGCATGGCCAGCAGGAAATGATCCTGCTCAATTGCTCTGGGCTCGATTACAATCCGCGGCCCCTGTTGTGACCGGAATGGTTCCATGCGGTTAGAAGACTGCCGCCTGGCGGACCAGCCGCCCAACTGGCCGGAGACTGCCTCGATTATCGACTCATGCGACAGACCGCCGGCGACGGAAATAACGATATTATCAGGGCGATAATGTTCGGCCATGTAGTTCAGGATGTCATCTCTGGTGGTGGCGTTGACAGTGGCTTCAGTGCCGGCGATATCGCGCCCTAGCGGGTGTCCCGGCCAGAGGATGGTATCGATAAGCTGACAAGCCTTTTGATCCGGCTGGTCTTCGGTCATGTGGATCTCTTCCACGATGACCTGGCGTTCTTTTTCTAAATCGGCCGGATCGAAGCGAGAATTGAGCATCATATCACACAACGTGTCCAGGGTGGACATGAAGTGGCTGCTGGCGGCCTTAGCCCAGTAAACGGTCGCCTCCCGGTCGGTGCCGCCGTTCAGGATGCCGCCGACACCCTCAATGGCCTCTGAAATATCGCGAGAGGCAGGCCGACGCTCAGTGCCCCTAAAGAGCAGATGTTCAATAAAATGCGACACACCGCCAATGCGCTCCGGCTCATAGCGCGAACCTGTACCGGCGAAGATACAGATGGATACCGATTTGGTGCGGGGCATTTCCTGGGTTAACAGCCGCAGGCCGTTGGGCAAAATGGTTTTACGATACATTAATATTCCTCTTGTTTGATTGTACCCTGTTTGCGGCGGCGGACAAAACCGCTATCAGGAGTGTGAAGCACTAATATCTAATGTCTAAATCCCTTCGACAAGCTCCCGAGTGCTAACTCGGAACAAGCAGGACGGGGACTGTCTGGCGGCGGCGAGATCGAATCCCTCTTAATCTCCCTTTGGAAAAGGGAGAAAGGGTCAAACCAAGACGTGGCAGGCCGGGCCGTTACGGTTGCCCTGCTCCGGTCAGGCGGTGGAAGCAAAAGGCATGGAAGGGAAGACGTCCAGATCCAGGCCGGAACGCTCGCCGCGGGTCAGATGGAAGTAACCGCAACTGGCGATAATGGCGGCGTTGTCGGTGCAGAGTGATAACGGCGGGATAAGTACCGGTATGGGTGAATCCTGGCGCATGCGCTCGCGGAGACGACTGTTGGCAGCCACGCCGCCGGCCAGCAGTATCTGATTGACGCCGTATTCCTCCGCAGTGGCGATAGTCCGTGTTACCAGGACTTTAACTACCGCTTCCTGAAAGCTGGCGGCGGCGTCATTGGCAGACGTTACCTGTCCAGTCTCGACAAGTTTGTATAATGCTGTTTTGAGACCTGAGAAACTGAAGTCATGGCTGTTGCGGATGATGGTGCGCGGCAGCTTCAGTGTCGGCTTGCCTGTTTTTGCCGCCTGTTCCACCGCCGGACCGCCGGGGTAGCCGAGGTTCAATAATCTTGCAGCCTTGTCAAAGGCTTCACCGGCGGCGTCATCGCGGGTGCGGCCTATAATGTCATAATCTGTGTGACCCTTCATATATACCAGGTCAGTATGGCCGCCGGAGACAATGAGCGCCAGTACCGGGAACTGCGGTGTTTCACCGGTGAGCCAGTTGGCGTAGATGTGACCTTCCAGATGATTGATACCGATGAGAGGCTTGCCGGCGGCCATCGCCAGCGACTTGGCGAAATTGACGCCCACCAGCAGCGAACCCGCCAGACCAGGGCCGCAGGTTACCGCCACGGCATCAAGGCTGCTGAGAGTTAGCGACGCTTTAGCCAGGCATTTATCCAGCAGCGGCGCCAATGATAAAAGATGCTGCCGTGAAGCTACCTCCGGGACAACGCCGCCGTAACGGGCGTGGATGTCCACTTGTGATGATATCTCATTAGACCTTATCAATACGCCGTTTTCAACGACGGCGGCGGCGGTCTCATCGCAGGAACTTTCGATACCTAACACTAGCATCGGGTGATTATAGCAGAATCGGTGGCCGTGCTCATTTTGCAGCATGCTAAACTGAAGTCATATTCCATTTAAAAATTAGTAATCAGGCGAAAAATGTTAAAATATGATGTAACATGGAGAATTATAGATATAATATCTTTATCAATGGTTGTAAATTATTCAGGATTAGTTTGCTGTAAGCGGTACTTTAGGTTATCATTACCAAGTTAGCAATCTCTTACCGAGAGTGCTAAAATATTGAAAGTAAAGAATAGGTTTAAGGAGGATTCATGGCAATCGACGTACAACCAATGCAGAACTTCGTCATCGTCAAACCCGGTAAAAAGGAAGAGATGCGAAGCGGTATCATCATCCCTGACACCGCCCAGGAAAAAGGACAAGAGGGCGAAGTGGTAGCTGTTGGCCCCGGCCGTTTTGGCAAAGACAACGTCCGTGAAGCTATGGACGTAAAAGTCGGCGATTTCGTT
The DNA here is from genome assembly GCA_001005265.1 of Dehalogenimonas sp. WBC-2. Lineage (NCBI taxonomy): Bacteria > Bacillati > Chloroflexota > Dehalococcoidia > Dehalococcoidales > Dehalococcoidaceae > Dehalogenimonas > Dehalogenimonas sp. WBC-2. Next base: position 1,641,298 of record CP011392.1, on the reverse strand, counting down.
ATTTACCCGAAATTCGGCGGCACCGAGATTAAGGTTGGCGGCATGGACATGGTTATTATGCCTGAGAACCAGATCTTAGCCAAAAAAATATATCAGAAATAGAAAATAAAGGAGTTTAAGGAGATAAAGTGGCAAAACAGATTGTTTTCGGTGAACAAGTCAGGAAATCCCTGAAAAAAGGTATTGACACCCTTGCGGATACGGTAAAGGTAACCCTGGGACCTAAGGGTCATCCGGTTGCCCTGGCCAAATCCTGGGGCGCCCCCACCGTTATTGACGACGGTGTGACCATTGCCCGCGACATTGATCTGCCGGATGCCTTTGAGAACATGGGCTGCCAGATTGTTAAAGAAGCGGCGACCAAGACCAATGACGCTGCTGGCGACGGCACTACTACCTCCATCTTGCTGGCGCAGGCCATTATCAATGAAGCCTTCAAGAATATCACTGCTGGCGCTGAGCCGCTGGCTCTCAAACGTGGTATCGAGAAGGCCACCGCGATTATTTCTAAGGAACTCAAGCGTATGTCCACCCCGATCAAAGGCCGCGACCAGATCGTCCAGGTGGCCACCATCACCGCTAAGGATCCTGAGATCGGTGAATTGATCGCCGATGTCATGGAGAAGGTCGGTAAAGATGGCGTTATCACCATCGAAGAATCCAAGGGTCTCAAGTACGAGACTGATTATGTAGAAGGCCTGCAATTCGACCGCGGCTACATCTCAGCCTATTTCGTTACCGATTCCGGCCGCATGGAAGCTGTTCTTGAAGAGCCGTTGATCCTTATCACCGATCGCAAGATTGAATCCATGGCTGAGTTGTTGCCTGCCCTGGAGAAGATTCTTCAATGGACCAAGACTGTGCTGATCATCGCCGAGAACGTCGAAGGTGAAGCCCTGTCCACCTTGATCGTCAACAAGCTGCGCGGCACCTTGAACGTCCTGGCTGTTAAAGCCCCGGGCTTTGGCGATCGCCAGAAGCAAATGCTGGAAGATATTGCCGTACTGACCGGCGGCCGCGTTATCTCTAAGGAAGCTGGCCGCAAGCTGGATTCCGTTACCGAAGAAGACATGGGCCGTGCTCACCGCGTGACCACCAACAAAGATAAGACAGTCATCATTGATGGCGCCGGTACTCCCGAGGCCATTAAAGATCGCATCAAGCAGATCAAAGCCCAGGTAGATGAAGTTGAAAGCGCTTTCGACCGCGAGAAGCTGCAGGAACGCCAGGCCGCTTTGGCCGGTGGTGTGGCCGTGATCGCTGTCGGTGCCGCGACCGAAACTGAAATGAAAGAGCGCAAATCCCGCGTTGAAGACGCTCTGGCTGCCACCCGCGCCGCTCTTGAAGAGGGTATCCTGCCCGGAGGCGGCGTCGGTCTGATCAATGCCCTGCCGGCATTGGATAAGCTCAAGCTGGACGGCGATGAAGAGACCGGTGTTTTGATTGTCAAGCGCGCTCTGCCCACCCCTGTGCGCTGGATCGCCAACAACGCCGGCCGCGACGGCTCGGTAATCATCGACAAAGTCCGCATGTCTCCCCTCGGCATCGGTTACAACGCTGAGACCGACGAGTTCGGCAACATGGTTGAGATGGGTATCATTGATCCTACCATGGTGGTTCGCTCCGCCCTGGAGAACGCCGCTTCGGTAGCCAATATGATCATCATCACCAACGCTCTGGTGGCTGACATACCTGTGAAGAAGGTAGAAGCCCCCGCCATGCCTGAATACTAGACATTTAAGACCCCTTTCGGAAAGAGCCGCCCTACTTAAGGGCGGCTCTTTCTTTATGCCGCAGGATAGCAAAACTGCCGCCGATACGTTCAGCGGATTGCCGAAACCGGACTTGGGGGTTATAATTAACCATTGTACTTTAGTTTTAGGACTTTACTTGATGCATGAAATGGCGGTTACCCAGAGTCTGCTTGATATAGTGCTTAAAGAAGCACAGCAGGCTGGAGCTAAAAAGGTGGATGCGGTGAATCTGGTGGTCGGTGAACTGGCCGGTCTGGTGGACGATAGCATCCAGTTCTATTTTGATTTTATGACCAAGGATACTATCGTCGAAGGGGCAAAATTGAACTTCAGGCGGGTTCCAGCCCTGATGAAATGCCGCGCCTGTGCTGAAGAATTTTCCCCTGCGCCTGATGAATGGGTCTGCCCCAAATGCAGCCAATGGCAGGCCGAAGTTATAGCCGGTAAAGAATTCTATATTGATTCTATCGAGGTTGATGATGCAGATAAAGGTACTTAAAGATATCATGGCGGCCAATAGTGCCACTGCTGAGGCTAACCAGGCAAGACTGGATGCCAATAGCATACTGGGAATAAACATCATGGCATCTCCCGGTTCCGGCAAGACAACTTTTATTCTGGGTACTATTGACAGCCTTGGACAGGATACCTGCATCGGAGTCATAGAAGGTGACCTGGCCTCCTCAGTAGACGCCGAAAAGGTGGCCCAGAAAAACGCGCCGGTGGTGCAGATCAACACCGGCGGCGGCTGTCACCTGGATGCCAACCAGATCAGCGCCGGACTGGACAACCTGCCGCTTGATTCGCTGGACGTGGTGCTGATCGAGAACGTCGGCAACCTGGTTTGCCCATCAGAATTTAAATTAGGTGAACATAAAAGGGTTGTGATTCTGAGTGTGCCGGAGGGAGACGACAAGCCCTACAAATACCCCGGTATGTTTGCTACCGCAGATATCATCGTTATCAGCAAAATAGATATCATGCCCTATTTTGATTTTGATTTGCAGAAATTTAAAAATGCGGTTGCCGGTCTGAATCCCGGCGTCAGAATCTTCCCGCTTTCAGTTCGCACTGGTGAAGGCTTTTCTGATTGGACGGACTGGCTTAAATCACAGATTCCGCAACGGGGAATGTGAGATGACGGTTATGGTCCCGGAGGAAAGGCTGGCGCTATCTGTCAAGGGTATTGTCCAGGGAGTGGGTTTTCGTCCGTTCATTTATCAGTTGGCGATGAAGCATAAACTGAATGGCTGGGTGACCAATACATCCGGTGAAGTACGTATTGAAGTTGAAGGTGCGGTGGAGGAGTTGAATTCTTTCAGTGCTGAATTGGTGCAGGATGCACCGCCGCAATCCCATATTACAAATGTTATGTCAACTAAGTTGCCCGTGATCGGTTATATGGCTTTCGAGATCCGGCCAAGCGTGGCTGAGGCAGGCAAGTACCAGATGATCTCCCCCGACCTGGCCACCTGCACCGACTGCCGGACTGAGATATTTGACCCATCGAACCGGCGTTTCGGTTACCCCTTCACCAACTGCACCAATTGCGGCCCGCGTTTCACCATTATTGAAGATATTCCCTATGACCGGCACTGGACCACCATGAACGCCTTTCTGATGTGTCCCGATTGCCAGCGTGAATATGAAGACCCGCTGGACCGCCGCTTTCATGCTCAGCCTAACGCCTGCCCGGTGTGCGGGCCCAAGTTGCGGCTGGTTGATAAGACCGGTCACGATTTGGAATCGCTTGACGTTATCAGCGATGCCGCGAGATTACTCAAAGAGGGTAAGATTGTGGCCATCCGTGGGCTGGGCGGTTTTCTGCTGGCCTGTGACGCTGTCAGTCAAGCGTCAGTTGAAGAATTGCGCCGCAGAAAACGGCGGCCGGCCAAGCCATTCGCTGTGATGTTTCAAGACCTGACCGCTGTTGAAAACCGCTGCCTCGTTGACCCGGAAGAAAAAATTTTACTGGCTTCTTCGGCAGCTCCCATAGTACTGCTTAAATTACGAAACGACACCGACATCGCTCCTGCCGTCGCCCCAGATTTGAAATATCTCGGCATTATGCTGCCTTACACACCCATGCACCATTTACTGATGGCTGCAACCGGTCGGCCATTGGTCATGACCTCGGGCAACCTGTCCGAAGAACCGATAGCCCGGGACAACGATGAGGCGCTTTCCAGACTGAGAGGCATCGCTGACTATTTTATTTTGCACAATCGGGAAATCTTTTCCCGTTATGATGATTCGGTGGTTATGTACGAAGCAGGTTCCAAGAGAATGCTGCGGCGGGCGAGAGGTTACGCCCCCTATCCGATTAGATTGCCATTTGAGGCTCCTCAAATTTTAGGCGTCGGTGCGCAGGAGAAGAATACTTTCTGTCTGACCCGGGATGACAACGCTTTTGTATCCCAGCATATCGGTGATATGGAGAGCCTGGAAACTGTCGAACACTACGAAGACATATTTGCTCTTTATAAGAAAATGTTTCGCATCAAGCCGGAAGCAGTTGCCTGCGATCTGCACCCTGATTATGTAACCACCAAGTTGGCTGAAAATGAAGCTTTCAAGAATGATTTACCGCTGATAAGAGTCCAACATCACCATGCTCATATCGCCTCTTGCCTGGTAGAGAATAATGTCCAAGGCAAGGTCATCGGGGTGGCGTTGGACGGTACCGGTTATGGCGCTGACGGCAAGATCTGGGGCGGCGAGTTTCTGGTGGCTGATACACAAGGTTATGAACGTGCCGCTCATCTGGAATACCTGCCGCTGCCCGGCGGCGAGGCGGCGGTCAAGAAACCGTACCGCACCGCTATCGGTTATTTATACCGTCTTTTTGGCGCTGAAGGTTTGACAAGAGCAGCGTCCTGTCTAAGGGATGTCGAAGGGTCGGAGATAGACCTGATCAAGCAGCAGATAGACCGCAGGCTGAATACGCCCGAAACGTCCAGCGCCGGCCGGTTGTTCGACGCTGTCGCCGCTCTGATCGGGGTTAGAAGGAGTATTCAGTACGACGCACAGGCGGCGATCGAACTGGAAATGACAGCGGAGGGTATTGATTCGGGCACAGCTTACCCATTTGACATTGATGTCAAGGGGGGTGTCCGTGTGATCCGGTTGGCAAAGTTGTTCCAGGCGATCCTTGATGATATGACGGCGGGGGTCGCTGTGCCGGAGGTGGCGGCCAGATTTCACAACACAATGGTTGACATAACACTTAATATATGTGAGGCCATAAAACAGGACACTGGCATCAACACCGTCGCTTTGTCCGGCGGGTGTTTCATGAACCGCCGCCTGCTGAGGCAGTCGATAGATCTTCTTACGGAATCAGGATTTGATGTCTATGCCCATATGGATGTGCCAACTAATGACGGCGGCATATCATTGGGACAGGTGGCGGTGGCAGCAGAAAGCCTGAAACGCCGGGAGACGGGCAAATGAGTTATAATGGACTTAGCCGTATGGATGATGTTGGGGTATTGCGGATAGAAATGTCTTGTGGAGGTTGAAATATGTGTTTAGCGGTACCGGCCCGGATCATAAAAATTGACGGTATGGTGGCTGAAGTAGACATGGCGGGTACTACCGTACGCGCCAGTCTGATAATGGTGCCTGACGCCAAGATGGGTGATTATGTTTTGCTTCACACCGGTTTTGCCATCCAGGTTCTTGACGAGAACGACGCACTGGAAACTCTCAAGTTATTCCAGGAAATGGAAATGATACCGGAGACTTAATGAAATTCGCGACTGAGTTCAGAGACTCGGCCCTGGCCAAAAAGCTCCTCGACAACATCCGGCGTAAATCAACCAAACCGGCCAATATAATGGAGTTCTGTGGCGGCCATACGGTGGCGATATTCCGTTACGGCCTGCGTGATCTGTTGCCGCCGCATTTGAAACTGCTGTCGGGTCCCGGCTGTCCGGTGTGTGTGACTTCCAGCGCCGACCTTGATAAGGTCATGGCTTTGGCGGCCATGCCGGATGTCATTATCACTACCTTCGGCGACCTGATAAAGGTTCCGGCCAGCTACGGCAGTCTTGACCGGGCCAGAGCCGCCGGTGCCGATGTCCGGACTGTCTACTCTACCCTAGACGCCTTGGACATAGCCCGCGGGAACCCGGCTAAAAAAGTGGTATTTGTCGGTATAGGTTTTGAGACGACGGCGCCGACTATCGCTGCTGCCATTATTCAGGCTGCCGGGGAAAAACTCAATAACTTCTCGGTCATATCTCTGCACAAGGTGACACCACCGGTAACCAAAGTACTATTGGACGCCGGGGAGGTCAAACTTCAGGGTATCATCTGCCCGGGGCACGTTTCGGCTATTGTCGGGGCGGACGCATGGAACTTTATACCGGAACGCTACGGTATTGCCTGCGCTGTTTCCGGTTTTGAACCCCTGGACATTTTACATTGCGTAAGTTTGATTGTGAACCAGATTGAGTCGGGCGAGCCAAAGGTGGAAACGGCATACAGCCGCGCGGTTAAAGACGAGGGCAACCCGGTGGCCCTGAAAATGCTTGACCGGGTCTTTGAGCCGGCGACGGCAAACTGGCGCGGTATCGGTGATATTCCCGGTAGCGGGCTGAAGATCCGGCCAGAGTTTGCCGCTTACGACGCCGACAAAGTATTTGACATAAAACTTGATAAACCTTCGAAGGAACCGGCGGGTTGCCTGTGCGGTGAGGTTATCAGGGCAGTGAAAACTCCGGAAGACTGCAAGCTGTTCCGTAAAGTCTGCACTCCGGAGAATCCGGTCGGACCGTGCATGGTTTCCAGTGAAGGTTCCTGTGCCGCTTATTATCATTTTGCAGAAGCGATCGATTAAACAAGATATTTAAACAGTTTTTAATTTCACCCGGAGGAATGGTTGGAAAAATCTAAACAGGTGCTTTTAGCCCATGGTTCCGGCGGAAAATTGAGCCAGGAACTGGTGCGGCAGATGTTTGTCGGCGAACTGGCGAATGAAACGCTGTTACGCATGGATGATGCCGCTTGTTTCAGTCTGGATGGAGGCAGGCTGGCCTTTACCACCGACAGCTATGTTGTCAGCCCGCTCTTTTTTCCAGGCGGCGACATCGGCAAACTGGCTGTTTGCGGCACGGTAAATGATCTATCTACCAGCGGCGCTACACCCAAATACCTCAGTTTAGCCATGATCATTGAAGAGGGTTTACCCATTGACGAACTGGCCAGGGTTGTCCAGAGTATAAAGGCGGCCGCCGCCGAAGCCGGAGTAAGTATCGTTACCGGCGACACCAAGGTGGTCAACCGGGGCAAGGCGGATAAATTATTTGTCAATACCTCCGGCATAGGAGTTATCCCATCTGGTTTGGATATTTCCGGTATCAATGCCAAACCAGGGGATATTGTTATGTTAAGTGGTAGTATCGGCGATCACGGGATGGCTATTATGGCGCAGCGCGAGGGGTTCAATTTTAAGGTACCAGTGGAAAGTGATTGTGCTCCGCTGAACGGCATGATTGGCTCGATGCTCGAAGTTTCAAAAAAGGTTCACGTTCTGCGCGACCCCACCCGTGGCGGTCTGGCCACCACTTTGAACGAGATCGCCGCTCAGTCTAACGTCGGCATCAGTATCAAGGAGTCATCAATACCGGTAAAAGAAGCGGTCAGGACGGCTTGCGAATTATTGGGTTTTGACCCGCTGTACGTGGCTAACGAAGGCAAGATGATCGCCATCGTCGCCAAAGAAGACGCAGACAAGGTTCTACAGGCTATGCGAGGCCATCGTTACGGGTCTGAGGCGGTTGTTATCGGTGAGGTGACTACAGAAAGAACGGGTAAGGTCATCCTCACGACGGCACTGGGGACGCGCCGGGTTCTAGATATGCTCTCCGGAGAGCTGTTACCGAGAATCTGCTAGCCAGATTGGTCCACCCTCGTCTTTAACAGGAAAATCATCTGATGGTTGCAAATCCTTTAGCTGGGTATTATATTGACTCAGAGGAACTTCAGATGTTTCGTCATTATTTTGAGTTATATCGGCCTTCATTCCTTTTTTCTATAGGTTTCGTTTGCGCCGGCATACTTCTCCTGATTATCAATAAACCTGGAATATCCAACAACGAAATCATAACGCACCTGATCTTCGGCGCTTCAGGAGGGTTCGGCTTGGGTCTAATCTATGGACGAACACGCACGATTATTCTGTTTAGTATCGCGGGGGCTATTTGCTTCCCATTATTCTGGTTTATATGTTTCAAAATTGCGAACTTTTTTAGTGGGTTAATCGGGTCGTTTAACTCGATCACCGTCAATATTTATCTCGCCTTGATTTTCGCTCTGATGGGCTTTTTGACTGGTTGGTTAATATCTTACGCAGAAGGCAACGGCGGGCTCAGGTTAAAAATGATGATATACGGAGCAGTCTCGTTCGCCATCGGATTTGTTATTTCACTCCCGATCTTGCTGTTTTTTCCAAAAGATCTCGCCGTATATTCCCTTGTACTAATGATTGTGTATGGTATCGGTGGCGTTGGATTAGGAATGGTGTTACCCAAGCAACCACCCCAAAATGCTGTTGTTAACTCGGTAAACTCAATTTGAAGTGAATGTACCTCGGGAAGACAATAATCCCGGTGAACAAAAACATAGATTATCCATCCAGGACAAAACTGAAAATAGCTGATCGGATCTTTATTGGAATCGGTTTAGGAATATCAATTCTTGTTGCCTCAGTAATCATATGGGAATTGACGACAAGTTTCAGGTAAAGATTTGTTGATTTTAATTTTTGTTTAATGCCGCGTGTGCATGTAAGGTCACGCATCCGACTGATACCGGTGCCGGTTATAGCATATGGTTGGCGAAAGTGTTATTATCAACATCGGTATAATACATTAATACAGGCTTGATACCAACTTTATGTCAATAGAAACCGTATATCTACTCCTCCTCATCTTATGTCTCTTGCTGTCAATGTTTTTTTCCAGCTCCGAGACAGCTTTCATCTCTCTCTCCCGTTACCGGCTGCAGACTATGGTGGAAAACGACGTTAAAGGCGCCAAAATAGTATCGCGCTTGATCGCAAAACCGGAACGGCTGCTATCAACCGTCCTTTTGGGCAATAACTTCGTAAATGTGGCCGCCTCGGCGCTGGCCACAGTGCTGTCCATCTCAATATTTGGTGAACATAACGGCGTCATCATAGCCACTATCGGCTTGACGATTCTCCTGCTAATCTTTGGAGAGGTAACGCCAAAAACGGCAGCGACACGGCATGCCGAAAAAATAGCTTTGTTCTATGCCCGTCCCATAAGTTTCCTGTCATGGTTGTTCACTCCGTTTGTTACCGCACTGTCCTGGATCGCTTCGGCATTTATGAAACTGCTGGGCGGCGGAAAAACCTACCATCGCTCGTTTTTCAATGAAGAGGAAATTCGGGGCATGATTGATGTCGGCCACCAGGAAGGCACGGTGGAAAAAGATGAAGCGGAGATGCTGCATGCTGTCCTGGATTTCCGTGAACGGCCGGTGTACGAGGTGCTGGTGCCGCGGCCGGAGGTGGTGGCCATAGAAAAAGGCACACAGTTGAAAGACTTCTTCAAGGTCTATGAGAAAACCCCTATGTCACGTTTTCCGGTTTATGAAGAGAATATGGACAGCGTTGCGGGCATTCTATCAATCAAAGATGTGTTGATGGCCCAGGCAAAAGGTGAAGTCGGCCTTGAAGATCCAATTGATGACTTGATCCGCCCTGCTTATTTTGCGCCGGAGACCAAACCCATCGGCGAACTTTTTAACGAAATGCGCGACAAGAACTTTCGCATGTCGGTGCTGGTGGACGAATACGGTGGTACCGCCGGTGTTGTCTCGCTGTCCCGCTTAATGGAAGAGATCGTCGGCCCGGTGGGCGATGAATTGGCGCATGCGGAAAAAGATTACGAATCGATTAACGAAAACACCTTTCAGATTGACGGCGGGATGCGGATTGAAGAAGCTAACGAGCAAATGGGACTGGACCTGCCGGAAGACGATGACTATGAAACTATTGCCGGTTTTGTATTGAAACTGTTGGGGCAAATCCCGCGTCAGGGCCAGGTGCTGCGGCACAACGGTCTTAAACTGGTTATCACCCGGATGCGTGGTAAAAAAGTTGAGGAAGTGTTGGTTACCCGGGAGAAGCGAACCACCCAGGCGGCGACAGGTCAGGAAGCTGCCGCCAAAAGCGCTGCCAGGAAACCCACAACCCCCGCCACCGGCGGTCAAGGCACAAGCTCCAGGTCCTGAAACAGGCATCCGACGGTATGCCGGCCCCATGAAACATGAGTTGTCGTCAGTCTAAATATTGCGGTTAGGAATTACATGAAACGAATAAGATTCAGGTATGCCCGCGGTGAAAAACTTAAATTCATTTCACATTTGGATATGATGCGCCTGTGGCCGCGCATCTTCCGCCGCGCCGGCCTGGCTATGGCCTATTCTGAAGGTTTTAACGCTCATCCCCGATTGGCGGTGGCGGCACCGCTGGCCGTTGGCTGGACAGGTGATGCTGAACTGATGGAAGTCTGGTTGGAGAATCCGCCATCACTGCCAGCGGTGGTAGGTCTCATCACCGCTCAGATGCCGGAAGGCCTTAGCGTAGAACAGGGAATGGTCATGCCGCCTGAAGCCTCATCTTTGCAATCTCTGGTACGATTTGCTGAATACCGGGTCAGCCTGCCCCTTGACCGCTCTCTTGCCCTGATTGAGGAAGCGGTGGACAAGCTTCTCGGTCTGTCCAGTCTGGACTGGAGCCATCAAAGGGATCAAGAGGTGCGGCGTTATGACCTGAGAGCCCAGATCAATGATATTTCCTGCCTCGGTGTTGAGGATGAGACGGTAACGTTGTTTATGCGGCTGAAGAATGACCCTTCAGGTTCAGGCAGGCCGGAACAGGTATCTTTGGCCCTGGGTTTTACTGAACAACCTAAAAGTATCCACCGCACCCGGCTGGTGCTGGCTTAGGTTCAGGTGATGGCTGAACTTGATGCCGAACGCCAGCGGCAGGCTGCGGAGTATGGCATCAAGCGCCGCCGCCTGGGAGTAACAAGTTTCATAGTCGGCGGGATTTTCATTGCCGTGCTGCTGTTGTCCCCTCTGTCCAACAGCATCGCCGGGCGTTTGCCCGATTCGCCGGTTCTGGCCGCGGCGCTGTATTTTGTTTTACTGATGTTTGCTTACGACCTGGTAACGCTGCCTCTGAGTTATTTTAGCGGGCTGGCACTGCCGCGGCACTACGGTCTGTCAAAACAAAATGTCCAGGGATGGCTCGGCGACCACTACAAGTCATTGTCCATGGGTATCGTATTGGGTTCTATTGCTGTGGCGGTTCTATACTTTCTGATACAGCGCTGGCCTGAGGGATGGTGGTTGCTGGCCTGGGCAGGTTTAATGGTGGTCAGCCTGGTTTTGACCGTACTGGCACCGGTGTTGATCATTCCTCTTTTCTTTAAAATGAAACCGATGCAGGCGGGAGAGTTGAAAGACAGATTGGAAGCCCTTGTTTCACGAACCGGAGTCACCGTTGGCGGCATTTATATCATCGAATTTTCGGAAAAAACTTCTCAGGCTAATGCTGCGGTTATGGGTTTGGGAAAGACCAAAAGAGTAGCTATTTCCGACACTCTTATCGAGCAATACTCACCGGAAGAGATTGAACTGGTTATGGCGCATGAACTGGCGCACCAGCGCCACGGCGACGTTTGGCGGTTATTCGGGTTTCAAGCCGGCACCTTTCTGATTATCTTCAGTCTGGGATCTGGAATATTTGATTATCTGTCCGGACTGATGGATTATGTCAACTTAACCGATCCCGCCGCTCTGCCGCTGTTGTTGACTAGCTTTTTTGTTGCTTCAATACCGGTGCTGCCCCTGTCCGGCTGGTTCAGTCGCAGACTGGAGATGGCGGCTGACGCCTACGCACTTAAACTCACCGATAATCCGCAAGTTTTCATTTCGGCTATGACCAAACTCACCGACCAGAACTTGTCTGAGGCCCGCTCGCCGAGTTTTTTTGAAAGGCTGGGACAAGGTCATCCCAGCTATACAGATCGGGTAAGGATGGCACGAGAATTCTCTGAGAATTCAACTCAGAATAAATTGATCGGCCAGGATTTATGAAGGATAGGTTAATTGACTAAAATTTTTATCGCCCGTCACGCTGAAACCGACTGGAACCGTTACAAACGAATCCAGGGCGGCGGCTCAGATACTCCGCTGAACGAAACCGGACTGAAGCAGATCAAATGCCTGGCTGGTCGGCTGGCGCCAGAGAAACTTGAAGCCATCGTATCCAGTCCGCTGGGGCGGGCCAGGGCGACGGCTGAAGCCATTGCCTTGGAGCATGGTCACATCAACATCGAACTTGAACCGGATTTGAGAGAGATCGACGCAGGGGAGCTCGAAGGGCGTACGGCCAAGGAGATCGGTGGTGGTTTGGGGCTGCTTTTGACCGCCGAAACACCGGACGGTTTGCCCCGGCTCCCCGGCGGGGAATCTCTGACTGACGTCCGTGACCGCGCCTGGCATGTCATTGAAAAACTGGTGGCGCGGTTTCCTGGCGGCGAGGTGCTGGTTGTCAGTCATTACTTTGTGATTATCGGCATAATTTGCCGCGTTCTGGGTCTGCCGCCCGAAGCCATCCGTGATTTCAGGATGAACACCGGCAGCCTTTCTGTCATCGAAGTTGATGCGGCGGGTGCGAAACTACTCGTTTTCAACGAGTCCTGTTTTCAAATCGATAGTCAACCCTGGTAGCGGCAAATATCGGTTTTTCGCTGAAGAAGTCTGGTTGCCTGCCAACTATGCCTGCTATAATCTAGCACGATGATTAAATCAGTGGAACTTTTTGAAAAACAGGTGCTGGATTTCATCCGCTGTCATGACATGCTGTCAACGGGTGACAGAGTGGTGGTGGCGGTATCCGGCGGTGCCGATTCAGTTTGCCTGCTAAAAACTTTACATAAATATAGCACAACTCTCGGCATCAGCCTTCATGTTGCCCATCTTGATCATGGTCTTCGTGGTGCAGACTCTGACGCCGACGCCAGATTTGTCCGCCATCTTGCTGACATGATGGGTTTGCCGTCAACAATAGAGGCCCGGGATGTCCAGGGCTACCGTCAGCAGCGCACACTGTCACTGGAGGAAGCTGCCCGTGAGGTGCGCTATGGTTTTCTGGCCGAGGTCGCCGACAACATCGGGGCGGCGGCAGTGGCCGTGGCCCACACGAAGTCCGACCATATCGAAACAGTTATGCTCCATCTGCTCCGAGGCAGCGGTCTGTCCGGCCTTGTAGGCTTAAAAGAGACCGTTATGCTGCAATATGAAGGAGTTCGGCCTCTTAGGGTTATCCGTCCTTTGATTTGTGTTACACGGGCTGAGGTGGAGGCTTACTGCCGGGAACTGGAAATTGATTACCGTCACGATGCTACCAATGAGTCGCTGACGCCCACCCGCAACCGTGTCCGGCGGCAATTGCTGCCGGAACTCCGGCGTGATTTCAATCCCCGCGTTGATGATGCTCTGGACAAGTTGTCCCGCCTGGCTGCTGATGATGTGAACTTCATCGAAATCCAGGCACAATTAATAGTGTCCGGCCTTGTACGCACTCGTAGTGAGGTGTGCGTCATAGACAAAGCCGCTTTGTCAGGCATTCATCCAGCCCTCAGGCGCGCCGGACTGCGGCTTTTATTGACACAGGTGCTGGGTAGTCCCAAAGACATTGAAGCTGTTCATATTGAAGACATGCTTGATCTGGCTGAGGGTAACGCTGGACGGTCTGTTGACTTACCGGATGGCATGGTCTTTGTGGCGGGTTATACAGAGTTGTACCTGGGGCGTGACTTGTCCGGCTTGAACCCGTTCCCGCTGCTGGAAGGGGAGCATAGATTGACTATCCCCGGCACGACCGAGATTCCGGGGTGGAAAATCACGGCTTCAATTATCAATGGTTTAGACAGTCCACCGGATTGTCCGAGGCCTCAAACAGCCGAAACCATGGATTTTGATAAGATGGGACAAGAACTGTTTGTCCGTCCCCGCCTCCCCGGCGATACATTTCAACCGTCGGGTATGGATGGCTCTAAAAAACTGAAGAACTTTTTCATTGACGCCAAGGTGGCACGGCCGTGGCGCGGCCGCATACCGTTAGTTGTCAACCCTGAACACATCGTCTGGGTGGTGGGCTACCGTCTTGATGAACGGGTGAAAGTAACCGTTGCGACCAAAAATATCTTGAGGCTGGAATTCATCCAAGCTTAGACAGGCTTTACCGCCGACACCCTGATACTGACAATAGTTTCAGAGATATGCTGGATCTTCTCTTCGGTCAATCCTAGCGGTTCCGCCTCTTTCAGTAACTTCGGCGCCATATCCAGAAAATCCAGGTCAAAGACATTTTCGCCGACAATTACGACATGTTCAAACCCTGCTTTTTTAATGGCGTCAAGATAGGTTTCTTTGAGAATCGCACCGGCGACACAAGCAGTATAGGCTGCTACTGAGTTGCGGACGTAGTCGGGCAGGGGTTCGGTCAGGACGATGTCCGACACGGCGATACGTCCGCCCGGCTTAAGCACCCGGAACGCCTCGGCGAACACTTTCGGCTTATCCGGCGACAGGTTGATAACGCAGTTGGAAATGACGGTGTCCACAGTGCCGGATTCCACCGGCAATTCTTCGATTTCACCCTGACGGAACTCGACGTTGGTAATGCCGCCTTTGACGGCGTTGGCCTTAGCCTTGGACAACATGTCCGGAGTCATGTCTACGCCGATGACCTTACCGCCGGGGCCGACCTGCCGTGCCGCTAAAAAGGCATCAAAACCGGCGCCGGAACCCAGGTCCAGCACAGTCTCGCCGGGTTTTAGGGCCGCGATAGCTGTCGGATTGCCGCAGCCCAGACCGAGGTTGGCTCCGTCCGGCACCGCCGCCAGATCATCTTCCGAATACCCAATGACTTTGGCGACGGTGTCCGGCCTGGGACTGCCGCAGCAACCTGATCCGCAGCTGCACCCTCCGCCGGAACGGGCGATACCGCCATAGCGTTCCTTGACATAACTCTTAATCTCAGTGTCTTTCATAATTAGTCTGTTAGCTCCGCTCTAAATTTCGTTCAAGATTGGACCCAGGAATTCACTGGCCCCTCTGGCTAGTTTATCAGCCTTCATCATCACCAGGCAGCATGGTTCACCATTGCGGTTAAGGGTTACCAACGCTAGTTTTTCTCCCGCGGTTAAGCCCATGCTGTCGCGGACTTCCTTGGGGAGAACCACCTGGCCGCGGGCATCCATACTGACGACGGCTTCCACGCGGCAGCATTCGCCATTCTTGCAACAAGACTCGTTGTCCTTCGTTTCTTTGCCCATCAATGCCTCCGCAAACTGCTGATAAATCAGTATATTCAGAAATATCAGTAATTGTCAAGAGTTCACTGACATTGAGTATGGAACTTGGGTATAATCAGAATGATGGAACAAACTCCTTTGGAATTCGCTGACGCCGCTGCCTGGCGCGCTTGGCTGGCGGGAAACCACTATACAACACCGGAAGCCTGGGTGATTCATTACAAGAAGAAGAGTGGGTTGTCTGGTCTCCGTTATGCCGAGGCTTTGGAAGAAGCTTTGGCTTTCGGCTGGATTGACGGCATGATGAGAAGTATCGATGGAGATAGGATAATGCAGCGGTACACGCCCAGGCGTCCGGAGAGCAACTGGTCTGAATCGAACAAGGATAGGGTTGCGAAGTTGATCCGTGAAGGTAGAATGGCAGCGTCCGGCCTGGCTGCTGTCGAACGGGCTAAGGCGAAAGGGAAGTGGTAATGCTGTTAGTTTCCAAGGAGACTTTATGTACGGGCATGAATCAGTAAATTCAAAGGAGACAGGAATGACACGCGCTGATTTCGCTTACTCCGCCATGATGGAATCGAAAATGAATTGCGCCCAGGCCGTTTTGACTTCATTTGCCGAAGAACTCGGCCTCGATAAAGCGACGGCCCTCCGGTTGTCGCAAGGATTCGGTGGCGGGATGGGGCGCACCGGAAAGACCTGCGGTGCCGTAACCGGAGCTTTTATGGTGTTGGGGCTAATTGAACAGTTAGAGGGTAGGGAAGGCATCGAAGCCGTTTATGCCAAGGTAAAAGAATTCGACCGTGAATTCGTTGCCAGGCATGGTTCGACCGAATGTAATGTTCTATTGGATTGTGATATCTGCTCGACTGAAGGAATGGAACGTGCCAGGAGTGAGGGATTATTCAAAAAGGTCTGTCCTGGTTATGTCAGGAGCGCGGTCGAGATACTCGAAGATGGGTTACCTGTTAATCCTGCAGCTTTATAAGACCTGCTTAAGTCTGGTATTCTGGGTAATTCCCGGTATCCTGCCGCGTTTGGCAATGGGTTGTCCATCCACTTCATGGATATCGGCGGTATAGTCGATTGGCCTTGCCCCGGAGATGTAGCTGCCGATGCCGAAGCCGGTCACCGGCGCATCTTTGTCGATAAAATATCTGATGCGGTCGGGCGTTAAACCTCCGCTGACGAAAATTCCCACCTGGCGGTGTCCAGCCTGGTCAAGCCGGGCGCGGACTTCTTTAACCAGTTCGGCGGTGACACGGCCGCGTTCGACCGGAGTGTCAAGCCGGACGGCTGAAAGTTTATCGCCCAGTGCCGCGGCGACGCGCAGGCTTTCCTCTGCTTCATCCTTGAAGGTGTCAACCAAGGATACCCTGGCTACACCCCTGTCTATATACTTGTCGAAGGCTAGGGTCGCCTTGACTGTATCTCCCATGACGATGATCAGGGCGTGAGGCATGGTGCCCGATGGTTCGATTCCGGCAAGTCTTGCACCCTCAATGCTGGAACAGCCTTTGCAGCCGCCGGTGACGGCGGCGTAGTCCATTCGCCCGGAAATATAGGGGTGGACATGCCGCGCCCCGAAACTGATGCAGGGGATTTTCCCTGCCGCTTCAGCGCACTGCCGGGCGGCCGTAGCCCAACCGGTGGCAGAGGCCAAGATGCCGCAGATAGCCGTTTCGTACAACCCGAAGCTGCGGTATGGGGCTTTGATGCGCAGTGCGACCTCTTTTGGTGAAATAGCGTCGCCTTCGGTCAAAGCCCAGACTTCACGGTTATCCTGGGGTAAAACCTTGTCGAGGAGGGCTAAGGTCTCATCAACACCGCAAAGAATGCCCGCGCCGTTGGGGAATACCTCCATCACCGTGGTAGGGTTGAGATTTTCTTTTTGCAGGATATCGATGGTGCGGTGAAAATAAACATCAGCCGAATCGCCGCGGAGCACCTCCTCAGAGGGAGAAAACTTCGCCCATCTTGCGGCGTTGCCTTTAGATGATTCAGCCATTGACAATATCCTCGCTATATCTAATGCAAGAAGTGACGGGTGCCGGTGACCACCATGGCGATATTGTTCTCGTCGGCGGCCTTGACAGAGTCTTCATCGCGGATTGACCCGCCGGGTTGAATTATGGCGGTGACCCCGGCAGCGGCGGCCTGCATCACGCTGTCGTTAAACGGGAACATGGCATCGGAGGCCAGGACGCTGCCCTTGGCCTTGTTTCCGGCCCGTTTGACAGCAATGTCCACGCTGGTCACCCGGTTGGGCTGTCCGGCGCCCATGCCCAAAATCATCCGGTCTTTTACCAGAACAATGGCATTGGACTTGATATGTTTCACCGCCCGCCAGGCGAAAAGCAGGTCGGCAACTTCCTCGTCGGTCGGGGCGCGTTTGGTCACTGTCTTCAGGGTGACAGCATCTTCCGGCAGAGCGTCGGCTTGCTGTACCAGCAGTCCACCCTTGACACGCCGGTAAACCAGCGGCACATCCATCCCGGCGACCGGGAGTTTGGCTTTCAGAATACGGAGGTCTTTGCGCTTCATCAGGATTTCCAGAGCGGCTTCTTCGTAGTCTGGGGCGATAGTAATCTCGTAGAAGGTGCCGCGCATGGCCTCGGCCATCTCTGCCGTTAGCGTCCGGTTGACCGCCACGATACCGCCGAAGGCAGATACCGGGTCTCCCGAAAAAGCGCGGCGGTAGGCTTCGGCGACATCGTCGAAACTAGCCAAACCGCAGGGGTTGGTATGCTTGACGATGGCCACCGTCGGCGCGGCGTAATCGGTGGCCGCGCTCCAGGCGGCATCGGCATCCAGAATGTTGTTGTAAGATAATTCCTTGCCCCAGAGCTGTTCCGCCCAGGTGATGCCGGTATTGGCACCAGTGCTGACTCTCTGTTCGGCGTAGAAGGCGGCGGGCTGGTGGGGGTTCTCGCCGTAACGCAGTCCAAAGCGTTTCTTAAGGGCGATGGTCATGTTTTCCGGAAAACCATCGTTGCCCTGCCACAGGTATTGAGAGATGGCGGTATCATACATGGCGGTATGCTGAAAGGCTTTCTGGGCCAGCATTTTGCGGTCGTCCATGGACAATCCGCCAGCCTTGAGCTTTGCAAGTATCATCGGATAATCTGCCGGGTCGGTCACGATAATGACGCCGGGGAAGTTCTTGGCCGAGGCGCGGATCATGGTCGGTCCGCCGATGTCGATATTCTCAAGCGCGTCCTCCAGGGTGACGTCAGGCTTGGACACGGTCTGGACAAAGGGGTAGAGGTTGACTACCACCATGTCGATAGTAGACAGTCCCTGCTTTTTAAGTTCGGCCATGTGCTCCGGCTTGTCGCGGCGGGCCAGCAGGCCGCTGTGAACCGCGGGATGCAGCGTCTTGACCCGGCCGTCGAGAATCTCCGGAAATCCGGTGATGTCGGAGATACCGTGGACAGGTACGCTGGCTTCGGCAAGCGACTTTTTAGTGCCGCCGGTCGAGAAGATTTCCCAGCCTAATTTGGAAATCTCTTTGGCAAAATCAGTCAGGCCGGTTTTGTCGGAAACGCTTAGTATGGCTCTCATAATAATTACTCCTTGACCCGGTTTATTATCGTCTTCGTCTGATGAACAGTACAGACATAACAGCAATGATAATGGAGAAAGCGCTGATGCCGAAGATAACCGGCCAGTTGATAGACCGGGTATCAGCCTCAATCAGTCCGCCTTGACTCAGGTCGGCCATCTTTAGATTCCAGGTGGCGGATGAACCGTCAACAGTATCGGCGTTGCTGCCGGTGATCTTGCCGGGCAGGGTCACTTTCCAGGACAGACTCAACATACTGTCTAACAGGCTGAGTGACAGACCGTCAAAGTCGCCGCCAAGCTCTTCGGCTCCGCCGCTGAGATAGCCCAGCCCCAGGGCTGCCGCATCTTCGGGGAAAGTCACCTTAAAATGATAATTGGTAAAGAATAGATAATTATTCCGTGTGAAATCAAGCTGCGGTGCCGTGGTATCGTTCTCAAGGGCGCCGAGGAAGGTCATAGCTTCATCGCGGCTAAATTCCCTGGTTGCCGACATGATGACGGTGTCTGCGGAACTACTGGTGCTCACCTGCCAGCCGCTTGCAGATAACTCTTCAAGTCCACCTTCAGCGGCCAGACTTTTGCCAATAGCCCCGGTGGCGGTGTAGGAGATGGACTGAGTAAAATCGCCGGACGGTTTGATATTGGTTTCCAGTTGCATGTCCAGGGTGCCGCAACCGGCCAAGGTGATGACGGCTGTCAGCAACAGCGGCAGCGCTAATCTTGAAGCCGGATTTTGTTTCATAGTTGCTTTACCCTTAGACAATGACAACTCTGCTGTCATCAGTATCCGCTATCACCTCGCCGATGACCTTTGCCTCAGGCATCGCTTGGAGCAGTTGGGACACTTTTGCAGGGTCGGCGAACACTGTCATACCTATGCCCATGTTGAAAACTCGGTACATCTCTGCCTGTTCAATTTTTCCTATTTTCTGGATGAGGTCAAAGATCGGCAGCACCTGCCAGGAGCCGGTTTTGATCCGTACTGCGGTGCCGGGCGGCAGGGTGCGGGGGATATTGTCGGTGAAGCCGCCGCCGGTGATATGAGCCAGCCCTTTGACATGTTGCAGCACGGGCTGGAGTGTTTTGAAATATGCGACATGGGGTTCAAGCAACACTTCACCGATGGGGCGGTCAAATCCGGCATAGACTCTGGACAAGTCTTCAAGGCTTTCGCCCAGGACTTTACGCGCCAGGGAGTAGCCGTTGGTATGCAGGCCGGAGGAGGGCAATCCCAGCACCGCGTCCCCGGGTTTGATGGATAACCCGTTGACAATCTGGTCTTTTTCAACAATACCGATAATAAAACCCGCCAGGTCGTAATCTTTGCCGTGATATAGACCTGGCATTTCAGCTGTCTCGCCGCCGATAAGGGCGCAACCGACCTCTTGACACGCCGTGGACAGCCCTTTGACAATATCGGTTACCAGAGTTACGTCCAGTTTGCCCATGGCAATATAGTCCAGGAAGAAAAGAGGCGCCGCACCGCAAGTGAGAATGTCGTCAATGCTATGGTTAACAATGTCCATGCCAACGGTGTTATGCCGGCCCATTACACTGGCGATTTTAAGCTTGGTGCCGACACCGTCGCAACTTGAGACCAGCACCGGTTTAACATAACCGGAGGGAAGTTCGAACATGCCGCCGAAGAAGCCCGGCCCTCCCAGTACTTCAGGGCGGAAAGTGGCCTGTGCCAGCCGTTTGATCTGCTCTTTGGCGGCAGCAGCCGTATCAATACTGACGCCGGCGGCGGAATATGCATCTTGTTTGATGGAATTCTCCTTGCGGGTGATGCCGCAATGATAACATCTGGCGCAAAGAGGCGCAATCGGTAAAAGGCCTTTCGGGGTAGCTCTTTTTACGGCAGGCTGATATTTTGGACTTCCGGCTGATGGTGTCTACAATGGATAGTGGCAGACCGACGATACTTGATATGGAATTGTCAATAATGCTAACTATTGCTGGACATAAAAGCTGACTTAATGGTATGATGAATTGTTATTTGAAATTGAAAAGAGACCCGTATGGCCGCTAAAGACTATTACGCAATTCTGGGTGTAAGTCGGGGTGTTGCCCAGGAAGATATCAAAAAGGCTTTTCGTAAACTGGCGCGTAAATATCACCCGGATGTTAATCCCGGTGATAAAGCGGCGGAGGCCAAGTTCAAAGAGATCAATGAGGCCAATGAGGTTCTGTCAGACAAAGAAAAACGGGCCAAGTATGATAAATACGGCGACAACTGGCAGCACGCGGAAGCTTTTGAAAAGGCTGGCGGTGGCCAGTATCAGCAGCAGCCTTCCGGCAATCCCTTTGGCGGCGGATTTGAATATCAACAGGCTGGCGGCGGCTTTGGCAGTGAGGATTTGGGCGGCATTTTTGACCAGATACTCCGTGGCGGCGGAAGGCGGCGGCCGCACCGGGGGCAGGATGTTGATTATGAAACAGATATCAGCCTGGAGGAAGCGTGGCATGGAACCAGTCGCACTCTGGCCATGCAGGGCATCAAACCTGAAAAATTAGAGGTAAAGATCCCGCCTGGGGTAACCACCGGTTCCCGGGTGCGTCTGGCTGGTAAAGGCGGTGAAGGAAGTGGCGGCGGTCCCAAAGGTGACCTGTATCTAGTGGTTAAAGTTTTACCTCATGCCCGTTATGAACGCAAAAGTGATGATCTTTATATCACTATTGACGTACCGTTGACGGCGGCGGTGCTGGGCGGTGAGGTGGCTGTGCCTACCATCAAAGGCACCAAACTGGCGCTTAAAATTCCGCCGGAGACTCAGAATGGCCGCACCTTCAAACTCACCGGGCAGGGTATGCCCCATCTGGGTAAAACCGGCTATGGCGATCTTATTGCCCGGGTGAACGTACTGCTGCCGAAGAACCTGACAGAAAAAGAAAAAGCCCTTTTTACCGATCTTGCCGCCTTGCGGCCTGAGGCGTAAAACGGTTTCAGGAGACTTAAGATGAATGAAGAAAAACACCGTCCGCGCTACGTCATCCACATTGCTGCCGAATTGGTTGGCGTTAAGACCCACACTCTACGCTATTACGAGCGTTCCGGCCTGGTCAAACCTCAGCGTTCTCCGGGTAATATCCGCCTTTATTCGGAAGATGATCTTGAGACGTTAAGGCGGGTCAGGAATTTAATGGACGATCTCGGTGTTAACATGGCTGGAGTGGAAGTGATTAACAATATGCTGGAGAAAATGACTGAAATGGCAAGAGAGGTCGACAGACTGCATGCCGAACTACGCCGCCTTCAGCAGGAATAACTAAATCGATTCCGTATACCGGCTGGAATCCCAAGACCAGTCGATTAACTTGATCTAGAAGAGGAAAATTATGAAGCAAGAGAAATTCACCGAACAGGCACAAGAAGCTGTTGCTGCTTCTCAGATGCTGGTGCGCCAATACCAGCACAATCAGTGGGATGTGGAACATTTGCTGATGGCGCTGCTGACACAGGAAAAAGGGTTGGTCGGCGAGATCATTAAGGAGCTTGGTGCCGATGCTGACGCTATCAAAACCGAAGTCGACGCCGCCCTGAGCAAGGTTCCCAAACTGGGCTATGAGGCGCAGCAGATATATCCCACGCCCCGTATCATCCAGGTAGGGCAAGAGGCGTCACAGGAGGCTGCCAGACTCAAGGATGAATTTATCGGCACAGAGCATATTTTTATCGCCATTGCCGCTGAGGCAAAAGGTCTGTCAGCTGCCATTCTGAAGAGTTTTGGCATTGATAAGGAAAAGGTCTATCTGGCGCTGCAAAAGATACGCGGTAGTCACCGAGTCACCGACGCCCGTGCTGAGAGCAAGTATCGCTCGCTGGAAAAATACTCCCGTGATCTGAATGAATTGGGACAAAAGGGCAAGCTGGATCCCGTCATCGGCCGCGACATGGAGATCCGGCGCGTGATGCAGATTCTTACCCGGCGCACCAAGAATAACCCGGTCATTGTCGGTGAGTCCGGTGTGGGCAAAACGGCCATTGCCGAAGGAGTAGCTCAGAAGATTGTGGACGGTGACGTGCCTTCATCACTGAAAGGCCGCCGCGTCATGGCTCTGGATATGGGTTCGCTGCTGGCTGGCGCCAAGTTTCGTGGCGAGTTTGAGGAACGCTTGAAGGCGGTTATGGATGAGGTACGCTCTTCGGCGGGTGAAATAGTCCTGTTTATTGATGAGATACATACTCTGGTGGGGGCGGGTGCCGCAGAAGGCGCCATTGATGCTTCCAATATGCTCAAGCCAGCGCTGGCCCGCGGCGAGCTTCAGGTCATCGGCGCCACCACTTCTGACGATTACCGCAAGTATATTGAAAAAGACAAAGCTCTGGAGCGCAGATTGCAGCCGGTGTTCGTTGATGAACCCAATATCGAGGATGCTATTGAGATACTAAAGGGTTTGCGGCCCCGCTACGAGGCGCATCATAAGATCAAGATATCCGATGCGGCGGTTGAAGCTGCGGTGCGGCTGTCACAACGCTATATATCGGACAGGCATCTGCCGGACAAGGCAATCGACCTTATCGACGAAGCAGCCTCAAAGTTGAGATTGGATTCTGAAAGTACCCCACCTGAAATACGGGAGCAGGAAAAGCACCTGCAGCAGATGGAAGCGGAGGAGGAAGCGGCTTCCCAGCGCAATGATTACGCCAAAGCGGCGGAACTGAAAAGCGAACGCCTGCGCCTGGAAGAAGAGCATAAGACTGCCCGTGATGCCTGGATAGCCGAGGAGAAGATCTCCGGAGAAGTTACCGAAGAAAACATTGCTCAACTCATCGCTAATTGGACCGGTATTCCGGTCAGCCAGATGCTGGAGGCTGAAGCCCAGAAACTGGTGAACATGGAAGACCGGATACATGAACGCTTCGTTGACCAGGACGAGGCGGTTATCGCCGTTGCTGAGGCGATACGACGCAGCCGCGCCGGGCTTAAAGACCCGCGCCGGCCTATCGGTAGTTTCCTTTTTCTGGGACCCACCGGTGTCGGCAAAACAGAACTGGCCCGATCGCTGGCGTGGTTCCTTTTTGGAGACGAGACGGCGATGGTGCGTATTGACATGTCGGAATACCAGGAACGGCACACCATGTCGCGCATGATCGGAGCGCCTCCCGGTTATATCGGCTTTGAGGAAGGCGGACAGCTTACCGAGGCCGTCAGGAAAAGGCCATACCGGGTTATCCTGCTTGACGAGGTGGAGAAAGCCCACCCGGAAGTGTTCAATGTGCTGCTGCAACTTTTGGATGACGGGCGGCTGACCGACGGTCACGGCCGCACCGTTGACTTCAAAAATACCGTAGTCATCATGACCAGTAATGCCGGGGTTGAGACTATAAGGCGGGAATCGCGGCTGGGATTTGTCACCGGTGCCGGTGATAATCGTGAGGGTTACGAGAAAATGCGTGATAAAGTCATGGCCGAAGTGCGAAAAGCCTTCCGTCCGGAGTTCATCAACCGCATTGATGAGATCATCGTTTTTCACGAACTGGGTGAAGAACAGTTGCGCCATATCGTCGACCTCATGGCTAAAGATGTTGAAGAACGTCTGGCCGATATGGCAATTGGACTTCAAATCACTGAAGCCGCCAAAGGCTGGCTGGCTAAGATGGGATACGATCCGGTTTACGGCGCTAGGCCGCTGCGCCGCGCTATTGAAAAATACGTTGAGAATCCGCTGGCAACCCGTATCCTCAAAGGTGATTTCAAAGAGGGATCGACTATCGTCGTTGATCTAGCGGGTGAGGAACTGATCTTCAAGGCGGGCACTGTAGCTGGTGTTGAAAAAAGTCCTCCTAAGAAACAGAAGAGGGCCAGGAAAAAAGCGGAATAGTTTCAGTACGCTCGTAATGGGGGAGGTTTTCGCCTCCCCCATTAACAGTATTAATCTATTGCTTGATAGCCAAATAATCCCTCCATCAGCTATATTGCTAACGGTTGACTGTCTTGACATCATCCGCTGTTGTACCTAAAATATGCTCATATAGAACATAAAACACGGCTTGATAGCCGGGAGAACGCAGGAAGCCCGTGTGTGGCTTCCTTTTGCTTTTCTCCCTGATGGATCCGAAATAACAAAGTGATACAAACGCTTTTCCTCGGCGGTGCGGGATTAATCCTGACAGCCGCCTTACTGCCTTTTATAGGCGGTACTGCGTTTGGAGGCAGGCGGAGAAAAGTAGCTCTTGGGGTAGTGGTGGCTTGTTGCCTGGCCTGGTTATTGGCCGCTGCCCTGATTCTCCTTGGTGACACCGATTTGTCCTGGGATCTCTATCGTCTGACACCGCAACTGGTCATCTCAATCCACCTTGACAGGCTTGCCGCTTTCTTTATCCTGATCATCAGTCTGGTAACCGCCTGTGTTGCCGTTTATTCGTTAACCTATATTGAACACAGGGGCAGCGAAAGAGAACAGGATTTCTTTATAGCGGCGATGGCCGTCTTTATCCTTTCCATGGTTATGGTGGTGGCTGCATCAAATTTCTTCGCCTTTATTTTCTTCTGGGAAATTATGTCTCTGAGTTCACTGTTCCTGGTGCTTTACGAGCGCGATAAGCCGGAAAGCAAAAAAGCAGGTATTTACTATCTGGTGATGACCCAGTTCAGTACGCTGTTTTTATTGCTGGGAGCGTTGTTGCTTCACTCCTATACCGGCAGTTTTGAGATAACCACCGCTGCTGGTCTTTCATTGCCCGCGGCAGGTATTATTTTCGTTGCTTTCTTCATCGGTTTCGGTACTAAGGCAGGCGTCATTCCGTTTCACAAATGGTTGCCATTCGCTCATGCAGCCGCGCCATCCAATATCTCGGCGCTGATGTCCGGAGTCATGTTAAAAGTAGCCATTTACGGCCTGGTGCGCCTTCTTGTCGATGTTCTATCACCCGAATTATGGTGGGGAACCCTGCTTCTGATATTCGGCACTGTCTCGGCGGTGCTCGGGGTTATCTACGCCTTGAAAGAGCATGATCTTAAGAAACTGCTGGCCTATTCTTCCATTGAGAATATTGGAGTTATTGTCACCGGGTTGGGACTTTATGTCATTTTCGACCACTACAGCCTGATGGCGTTGGCTGACCTGGCGATTTTTGGGGCTCTTTTTCATACCCTGAATCACGCAGTGTTCAAAAGCCTGCTTTTTATGGCGGCAGGCTCAGTCATAAAAAGCACCGGCCAACGTAATATTGAGGCCATGGGCGGATTGGTGAAAAAGATGCCGCTGACGGCAGGGATTTTTCTGATTGGAGCTGCTGCCATTTCAGCCCTGCCGCCTCTGAACGGATTCGCCTCTGAAGTGATGCTTTTTCAGGCATATTTGGGGTCTTATGAGTTACCCAGCCCCCTAACTACCGTGCTGCTTTTTACCGCTCTGGCAGGACTGGCTCTGACCAGTGCCATGGTTGCCGCCTGTTTCGTTAAGGCCTTCGGCACCGTCTTTTTGGCTCTGCCTCGTTCTGCTGAGGCATCCTGCGCCAGAGAGGTTTCTCGGGATATGCTTGTTGGCCCGGGTATTTTGGCGGGTATTTGTGTTTTTCTAGGTATTTTCAGTTATCAGATTTTCAAATTTGCCGGTATCGATCTTGCTATACCTGATCTTTTTCCGGTGAGCATTATTACCCTGGCCGTTTTCATCCTGGCGGTCATCGCCGTCCGCCGCACAGGCGCCTCGGTCCGCATCGGTGAAACATGGAATTGCGGTATTCCCTCTCAGACAAGCAAAATGGAGTACACCGGTTCAGGTTTTTCTGAGCCAATCATCACTATCTTCAGCCCGATTTTCCGTACTAAAAAAGCTTTGAGCCGTATCTTTGCTGATAAAGATAAATCGATCATCACCGGCGGTACCGGCGAGATTCACACCCTGCAGTTTTTTGAAGAGAAGATATATCTGCCGATTGCCCGGCTGATTCAACGTATTGCCGCCTGGGTCTCAAGACTCCATAATGCCGATATGGATGCCTTTGTGCTTTACTCGTTCGTGGTTATCGTCATTATCTTGATTGCGGCTGGACAATGGCTATGACGCTGAACTACCTTCTGTATATTACGCTTAACACTCTTTTCATCCTGGTTGTTTCCCCATTGATACTGGGTTTGATTAAGAAGATCAAAGCCCTGGCGCAGGGACGGCTCGGCCCGCCGCTGCTACAGACTTATTACAATATTTTTAAGTTATTTAAGAAGGAAATCGTTTACTCCCAGAACGCCTCGTTCATCATGAGCATCGCCCCGTATCTTAACATCGGCTTCTTGGTGGCGGCTGCGGTCATGGTGCCGGTGGTTTTCATCCCGGCAACCGATGGTTCGGGTAATATCATCCTTTTCCTCTACCTTATGGTATCAGCCAAGTTCTTTATGGCGCTGGCTGGTCTGGATGCTGCTTCTACATTCGGCGGTATGGGGGCATCCCGGGAAATGAGTCTTTCAGCTATTATTGAACCGGTTACCATAACATCTGTGGCTGCCCTGGCCTTTGTCTTGAAGACGACTGATATCCCGGAGATGTTTGCTACTACCCTCCAAAGTTCGCTGGCGCAGTATCCAACACTCATTCTAATCGCTTTTTCACTCTTTATTGTCATTATTATGGAGACGTCGCGCATCCCGGTAGACAGTCCTGAAACCCATCTTGAACTCACCATGATTCATGAGGCGATGATTTTGGAACAAACAGGACCGAAGCTGGCGCTGATGGAATTATCATATGGCCTGAAACAAACGATACTTATGGCGCTACTTATCAACATCATCTTTCCCTATGGCCTGGCCGACGAGGCGAGTTTATATGGAATCAGCCTTTCTATTCTAAGCTTCACCTTGAAGGCATTGGTATTAGCGGTGGTCATCGGTATTTTTGAATCAATGCTGGCCAAGATCCGCCTGTTCAGACTGCCAAGTTTCTTTATGCTGGCTTTATTTTTTTCCTTTGTGACTATTGTTTTTGAGCTTTTGGCATGAATGAGCTTTTTATGACCGATGATCTGATTAAAATATTACTGGTTTTGGTGCTGGGCACGGCGGCACTGATCATCACTCAGCGGTCACTGACATCACTTTTTTCAATATATGCTATTCAATCGGCCATTTTGGCGGCAGTAGCTTTATCGCTGTTCATCACTGAGGGCACGACCAGCCTGCTGTTTATGGCAATCATAACCATCCTGTCAAAGGTGGTAATTATTCCGCTCTTTTTGCGAAGGTTACTGGCCGTCATGCCGATCAAGCGGGATCTTGAATTCCGCTATTTAACACCGATCAGTTCCATCATCCTTTCAACAGTACTGTTTTTTGTGGTTTATCAGGCCTTTAGCCCTTTGTCCGTGGCACTTGAGGCTAGCCCGCTGTTTATTCTGGGCGCTGTCATCGGGGTGTCGTTAGCCCTCATGGGCATGATGGTCATTATGAGCCGCAAGAAAGTTATCACCAAAATCATCGGCTATCTTTCAATGGAAAACGGGGTACTCCTGTTCAGCCTATTCATCGCCGAGATGCCCTTTATCATTGAGGTTCTGATAGTGGTAGATCTGTTAATGATCATCGTTCTCTCAGCGGTGCTGGCTTTTGGTATAGATTCGTCGGTGGAGGAATTCCATAAACGGCTTAATCAGCTGGGGTTGGACTCTGAAGATTAATGGATAAATTCATCGTTATTGCCTTCGTAGCGCCTGCCATAATTATCGCTACGGCATCTTTTCTCCTCGGCCGTTACCGGCCAGCCACAAACCAGCGGTTTATCAACAGCCTGATTATCGCCCAGGCCATAATCTATCTGGGTTGCTCTTTGTGGCTGGCATCATCTGATTTACCTGTATATTTACTTGAAAACCGCTACCTGTTCGCAGATACGTTGGGCTCCTATGAAGCTGTCATTACCTCGGTGCTGTTTCTTCTTTCGGCGGTTTATGCCCGGGGCTACGTGGCGTCATTGCTGGAACGCGGTGAAATTGAGCATTCGCTGATAGGGCTCTTTTACGCCGCCTTCGCCGTATTGCCGCTGGTAATCATCATGGGATTTATTTCTAATAATCTGGCTCTGCTGTGGATATTCGCCGAACTATCAACCTTGTTTTCGGTTATTCTCCTGGTAACTCTCAAGGCCCGGGAAAACATTACTGCGGCATTAAAGTATGTCTTTGTTACTTCCACCGCAATGCTGTTTGCCTTTGTGGGCATCATCATTCTATTCGCCCTCTCCCGTGAGGTTATATCCGGCGGTACGCTTAATTGGACCGAACTGATGGCCTCTGCTTCCGCTATTCCTCCGCGGCTCTATAGTTTTGCCTTTGTTTTCCTGTTCATCGGTTTTGCGGCCAAAGCCGGGATCGTGCCTTTCCACACCTGGCTGCCGACGGTGTATGTCCGGGCCCCATCGGTGGTGGCGGTGATGTCCGGAGCAGTGATTAATTTGGGGCTCTACGCCATACTACGGCTGTATGCCATCGGCCACCGCGCCGGTGATGGAGCTTTTTTAAGGCCTCTTTTAATTAGCTTCGGCGTCGCCAGCATCCTGGTAGCCGCCCTGTCGCTTATCGCTCGCACTAATACCAAGAAATTGGTGGCCTTTTCCGGCATTGAGCAGTCCGGGCTAATCCTGCTGGCTTTCGGCCTGGGTGTGCCGGCAGCAATATTCTGGGCCCTTTTTCACAAGGCAGGCAACGCATTGGTGAAGGCTCTGCTCTTCTTTTCGGCCGGTATTTTTCACCGGCAGTACCGGTCCAATAAGTTTTTCGCCATCAAGAATCCTTTTGGTCTACAGCCTCTGGCAGCCTGGGGCCTTGTTATTGGTGCCGCCGCCGCCATTGGCACGCCGATGCTGCCTGTGTTTTTAGCCAAGTTCAATATCCTCACTATTCTGGCCTCTCAAACACTGCCGCTTTTTATCGGTGTTTTGCTCCTGTTCTTACTGGTAGCGGCGGGTTTTGGATATTACTTAATCCGCGCCTTCTCTCAAGGTGATGACGGCTTGCTTGAGCGGTATCCGGTGCCGCTGGCAATGAAACTGCCGATCGTCGCCGTGGTATTGATGCTATTCCTGATGGGACTGTACCTGCCCCACTGGCTGGCAACAATCCTCAATACTATTGTGGCGGATCTCGGTTTTTAGGTGTGACATGGATAATCTGACTAAAATCGTTGAACAACAGTTAAAACGCAAGGGTTTTGATGGCCGCAGCCGCAAAGGGCCGTATGGTGAGGAATACCTGGCCATTAGTGTCGTTGCCATGGTTGAAGCAGTCCAGGTATTGAAAAAAACCGCCGGTGTGGTTCTCATTGGCTTGTGGGCGGTTGAGAATTTCGGAATGCCCGGTTTTACCTTGTTTTACTGTTTTGAACGCCGCGGCACTGCTACCTTGCTCTTACTTGAGGTTCATCTCGTAGACAATCGGGCATTGTCAATTGCCAGGGATTTCCCGGTGGCCAACTATTTCCAACGGGAAGTGACCGATGGTTTCGGCCTCCAATTTGACGGCGCTTTTGATAACCGCCGTTTGTTGCTGCATGAATCATATCCCGATAATTTCCATCCGCTGCGGAAATCGTTTGACGGGCATGCCATTGAACCCGTCAACGTAACCCCGGAACGGGAATACTGTTTCAGGCAATTCCAGGGTGAGGGGATATACCAGGTACCGGTGGGCCCGGTACACGCCGGCATCATTGAGTCAGGGCATTTTCGTTTCAGTGTCATCGGGGAGACCGTCTTCAATCTGGAAATACGGCATTTTTGGAAATACCGCGGTTTGGAGAAACTGGCTGAGAATAAGAAACCGGATCAGGTGATAAAGCTGGCGGAAACGATCTCTGGTGATGAAAGTGCCGCTAATGCCTGCGCCTTTGCTATGGCTGTCGAATATATCTCGGGTGTCTCAGTGCCGCGACGGGCTTGGAAATTGAGGACGGTCCTGCTGGAACTGGAGCGTATCTACTCTCATTTAGGTGACCTGGGCGGAATGGCAGTTGACGTGGCATATCCGGTGGGAGCAGCGCCATTTTATATACTGCGAGAACAGGTACTGCGCTGGAATGCTGCACTAACCGGTTCCCGTTTTCTGAAAGGCGTCATCATCCCCGGTGGTTTGGAGCGGGATATACCAGATGTTAAGCTCAAAGAACTGCTGGTATATATAGAAGAATTCAAAATACCTTTTGACGAGGCGCTTAAAGGTATCTATGACTCCGCATGGGTGATAGACAGACTGGAAACCACCGGTGTGGTCAGCCCTACGCTGATCCCGGCACTTAACCTGACCGGTCCCACTGCCCGGGCCTCCGGTGCCTGCATTGATACCCGTATTGACCATCCCTACGGAATATATGGTGAAATCAAGCCGGAAATTATCACTGACGGGGATGGCGATGTTCTTTCCCGTTTTAAGGTTAAAGCCGGTGAGATCGGTGACTCACTGCGTCTTATCTGTGATGCGGTGAATATAGAGGCAGATGAACCGGTGAAAGCGGTCTGCCAGCCCAAAGACGGCTACGCTATTACTTTGATCGAGGCCGCACGGGGGCAGAGCGTGCAATGGGTTTACATTAAAGATGGACTTATAGATCGCTGGAAGATCCGCACGGCTTCATTTTGTAACTGGCTGGCTATTGAGCATGCTGTCATCGGCAATATTGTTCCGGACTTTCCGGTGATCAACAAAAGCCTGAACTTATCATACGCAGGTAACGACCTATGAGTCTTCAAAAAATAATCGGCAATATGTTTAAACCGAAGTATGCCTCGGCTATCTCTCTTTATGACAAGGAGTTAGATCAAATCGGGCTGTCGTTAAAAGGTGAAATCGATCAGGTTTTTGGCCGCAGTCTGGCTATCAGGGCATTGGACTCCGGCAGTGATAATGCGGCAGAAATTGAGCTTAACAATCTCTCTACCCCTTATTATGACGTCGAGCGCTTTGGCATCAGTTTTGTGGCCTCACCGCGTCATGCTGACGTCATCATCATTACCGGTGCCGTTACCTTGAATATGGCTGAGGCTGTGCGTAAGACTTACCATGCCATGCCCCAGCCGGGGTGGGTGGTGGCGGTAGGTGATGATGCCTGCGGCACCGGCTTGCTCAATGACAGTTTTGCGGTGCTTGGCGGGGCAGATAGAATACTGCCAGTGGCTTTCAAGATTCCGGGTAACCCGCCGACACCAACAGAAATCATGCGCGGCCTGCTGGCTTTTATGACCTTGGTTCGTCGCCAAAAAAGAACAAAAGCTTAGCTGCCAGTATCAGCACTTCAAATTGAGGCTAAAATAACTTTTGGTGCAACCAGTTGACATCCATCTTACCCGCTCCTATAATGAGCTACGGGCTTGAGATTTTCCCCAATGAGTCCGTTTCCAATGAACATCACAACAAACATTTCAGGACGTTCGGTATGCTATTAAATGGTTAAGTACATCTTCGTGACCGGCGGCGTGGTCAGTTCCGTAGGCAAGGGTATCACTGTCGCCAGCATCGGGACTGTACTGAAAAGCCGGGGCGTGCGCGTTTCGGTACAGAAACTAGACCCCTATTTAAACGTAGATCCGGGCACCATGTCGCCTTACCAGCATGGTGAGGTCTTTGTCACCGGTGACGGTGCCGAAACTGATCTTGACCTCGGCAATTACGAGCGGTTCATTGACATTGACCTCTCTGCCGAATCTAACGTCACCTCCGGCCAGGTCTATTCCGCCGTTATCGCCAAAGAGCGCCGCGGCGATTATCTGGGCGGCACTATCCAGGTTGTGCCACACTTGACCGGTGAGATCAAATCCCGCTTCCACAAGCTGGCCGAAAAGTCCGGCGCCGATGTGGTGCTGATTGAAGTCGGCGGCACCGTCGGCGACATTGAAGGCCAGCCGTTTCTGGAAGCCATCCGGCAGATGCGCAAAGATGTTGGCCGTGACAATGTGCTTTATATTCACGTGACGCTGTTACCTTATATAGTTCCTACTCAGGAACTTAAAACCAAACCGACGCAGCATAGCGTCAATGAGCTCCGCCGCATCGGTATCCAGCCGGACGTCATTGTTCTGCGTTCCGACGTACCTATTCCGGAGAGCATCCGCGATAAAATCTCACTTTTCTGCGATGTTGACCGTGAGGCGGTCATCTTTGCGCCCACCGTTGAAACCGTATATGAAGTGCCGCTGGTGCTTGAATCAGAGGGGCTGGGTGATTTTCTGGTGCGCCGCCTTGACCTCAAGGCCGGACCGCCGCAACTTGATGAATGGCGGGCGATGATTGACTGTTTGAAAGGTGCCTGCGACCCAATCAGGATCGCCCTCGTCGGCAAATATGTTGAACTTAAGGACGCTTACTATTCGGTACGTGAAGCCTTATCTCATGCCGGGCTGCATCACGGCCGCAAAGTTCAGATAGATTGGATACAATCTGAAGACCTGGAGAAACCCGGTGGTGAGAGACTCCTGGACCACGCTCAGGGCATCATTGTTCCCGGCGGTTTCGGCGACCGTGGTATTGAAGGCATGATTAAGGCCGCCGAATATGCCCGTGTTCACAAGGTGCCTTATTTCGGGTTGTGTCTGGGACTTCAGATAATGGTCATTGAATTCGGGCGCAACGTCATCGCTGCCGAACACGCCAATTCCACCGAATTTGATACCGGAACCGCCCATCCGGTCATCGATATCATGCCGGAACAAAAGGATATCTGCGGCAAGGGCGGCACCATGCGCCTGGGTAACTGGCCGTGCCAGCTTAAGCCCGGCAGCAAAGCGGCCGCCGCTTATAGTCAGCAACTGGTGCATGAACGCCACCGTCACCGCTTTGAATTCAATAATAACTACTGGCAGCAATATGAATCCGCTGGTATGATTTTTTCCGGGCTGTCGCCGGATCGTAAACTGGTGGAAATCTGTGAGATCAAGGATCATCCCTGGATGGTGGCTTGCCAGTTCCACCCGGAGTTCACCTCCCGCCCCGGCAAGCCGCAGCCGTTGTTCCGTGACTTTGTCGGCGCCGCCATGAATGTCTTGCGTGAGGGTGCCCAGACAGCCCTGCCGCTGACGGCCGTCAGCTCTCAGCCATCAGCGGGTCCATGATAGAAAACCATTAACCGATAATATGAGAGATTTCAGGAAACTGAATGTTTGGGATAAAGCCCATCGGCTGACACTCGCGGTTTACAAAATCACAAAGGATTTCCCTCGCGATGAAGCTTACGGGCTCACTTCCCAGATACGCCGGTGCAGTGTCTCAATTCCGGCTAATATAGCCGAGGGCTGCGGCCGTAAGGGAGAGGCAGAGTTTGGTAGGTTTTTGGGAATTGCCATGGGTTCTGCCAGTGAATTAGAATATCACCTCTTGCTAGCTAGTGATTTGAATACATTAAAACAGAAGACCACGGAGAACTTGACAGCCAAGTTTGCGAGATAAAACGGATGATAACGTCACTAATTCAGAAGCTGAACGCTGACAACTGATAGCTGACAGCTTCTTAAGGAGTCATTGATGCGCATTTTCTTAGATACTGCCGACATTGAAGAGATCAAAAAAGGGGCCGCCATGGGCGTGGTTCATGGTGTAACCACCAACCCGACGCTGGTAGCCCGCGCCGGACACAAGAGCTACCAGTCGGTGATTAAAGAGATTGTCGGCATACTGCCCCCCGCCTCGCCCATCTCCGTTGAAGTCGTCTCTGAGACCGTCTCTGAGATGGTTGCCGACGGCAGGCGTTTCCACACCTGGGCGCCGGATAATGTGGTAGTCAAGCTGCCGACCAATGCTGAGGGCCTTCAAGCCACCCGTGAACTGGCAAAAGATGGCATTCAGGTTAATATGACGCTGTGTTTCTCGGCCAATCAGGCGCTCCTGGCCGCCCACGCCGGCGCGGCTTTTATCAGCCCTTTTGTCGGACGCCTGGATGATATCGGCCATGACGGCATGCAGGTTGTAAAAGACATCATTGAGATATATGATATGTACTGCTTCGATACCGAAGTCATTGCTGCCTCTATTCGCCACCCGCTGCATTGTATCGCCGCAGCCAAAGCAGGAGCCCACATCGCTACTATTCCCTATAAAATCCTTGAACAAATGCTTAAACACCCCTTGACAGACAAAGGCATAGACCAATTTCTGGCCGACTGGAAGAAGAGTGGTGCAACGAACGAGTAAGAAGTTGCCAGCCGTCAGTTTTCAGTAGTCAGTTTTATGATTATGAAACGATAACTGGCAGATGCAAGATTTCAAGAAGCTTAATGTTTGGCAGAAAGCGCATGATCTGGCAATTGATGTGTATAGAATGACCAGTAGGTTTCCGAGCACTGAAGTTTACAGCCTTACTTCTCAGATGAGGCGCTGTGGTATGTTGACCGCTTTGATCCAAAAAATCAAAACAAAAAAACTGATAGCTGATAGCTGATAACTGGAGTATCATTATGACCGAAATTGATCCCACCGAAACCCCGGAACCATTTCAAATGGCACCTTCACCGCCCCAGCCCCCCGCCCCGCCGCCGCCGCCTCCGGCGCTCGGATTATCCACCCTGGAGACGATGAGCCGGGAGGATCTGCTGGAACTGGCCAAGCGCATGAAGCTGACCGGTGTCACCGGCGCCAAGAAGCAGGAGATAGTGCTTCGGCTGCTGCAGGCGTCCACCGAGATGCAGGGCAACATCTTCTGCTCCGGTATTCTTGAGATCATGCCGGATGGCTACGGCTTCCTGCGCCAGGCGTCGCTGCTGCCTTCGCCTTCTGATATTTACGTCTCGCAGTCACAGGTCCGCCGCTTCGGTCTGCGCACCGGAGACATGGTCATCGGTCAGTCCCGCCATGCCAAGCCCGGTGAGAAATACTACAGTTTGCTTCGTGTTGAGGCCATCAATGATCTGAACCCTGAGGCCGCCAAGCGCCGTCCCTATTTCGGTTCCCTGACTCCTACTTTCCCTGACCGGTTGTTGAATCTGGAAACTGAGCCTAACATGCTCTCTACCCGCCTGATCAACCTGGTTGCTCCCATCGGCCGTGGCCAGCGGGGCATGGTGGTATCGCCGCCCAAGGCCGGCAAAACCATGCTTTTGAAGAACATCGCCAATGCCGCCACCACCAATTATAACGATATTCACATGATGATCGTCCTTATCGGTGAACGTCCTGAAGAGGTCACCGACATGCGCCGCTCCGTTAAAGGAGAGGTCATGGCCGCCACCTTTGATGAAGCGGTTGAAAACCAGACCCGCGTTGCCGAACTGGCTTTGGAACGTGCCAAACGTATGGTGGAAAGCGGCAAGGACGTCTTTATCCTTCTCGACGGCATCACCCGCCTCACCCGCGCCTACAACCTGGCTATGCCCCCTTCCGGCCGCACCCTGTCCGGTGGTCTTGATCCCGTGGCGCTGCACCCTGCCAAGAAGTTCTTCGGTGCCGCCCGCAACACCGCTGAAGGCGGTTCTTTAACTATTATCGCCACCTGCTTGGTGGATACCGGCTCCCGTATGGATGACGTCATCTATGAGGAATTCAAAGGCACCGGCAATATGGAACTGCATCTTGACCGCCGCCTGGCTGAACGCCGCGTCTTCCCGGCCATTGATATCCCCCGCTCCGGCACCCGCCGTGAAGAACTGCTGCTGCCGGAAGCCACCTTCAAGCAGGTACAACTACTGCGCCGCATGGTGGGTATCATCGCCGATGACTCCAACAACTTTGCTGAAGTTACCGAGCGCGTATTGGACAAGCTTAAGAAGAGCCGCAACAATAATGAGTTCTTGACCAACCTGACACGGGAAAAACCATAGCGGTATATAATAAGGAAGTAAATCCAGTAGGGGGGGGGCTGCCGAGAAGCAGCACCCCCGCCTCAAATACCAAAGGTTTAAAACACCAGGTATCGTTCCACATTGGTTGTTCAGCATGATATATCCCTCACCAAGTAAGTGGAAAACAACTAAATCAGAACAATACTAAACACCCCCTTCCTTTAATATATACATCGCCCCCTCCGTCATTGCGAGGCTACGCCGAAGCAATCTCGGTTTTCCCGTCCTCCCTGTTTGATTATTAGCATTTAGATATTAGGGTTTAGGTATTCGTTCCCCCTTGCCCCTCCCCGCCCTATAGCCTATACTGGTTAATATCAAAACGGCGGAGACATCATGAAACTGCCCGTGCTTATTTCAATCGGTGAAGACGGCTATTACGTGGCTGAAGTGCCGGTGCTGCCCGGCTGCATATCCCAGGGGAAAACCCGCGCTCAGGCCTATGCCAATATAAAGGAAGCAGCAGAACTATGCCTTGAGAGCATGGAAGCGGAAGGCTGGAAACTGCCGGATAAATATACCCTGGGACAGGTCGAGGTCGGCGTTTAATTGCCTCCATTGCCTGTTGTTTCAGGTACTCATTGCATTGAAACACTGAAAAAACTTGGTTATGTAGCAGCCAGGACCAAAGGAAGCCATGCCAGATTGCGCTGCCTTGACCGCAAACCTGTAACCGTTCCCCTGCATGATGTATTAGATCGTGGCACCCTCAGATCCATCCTCCGCAGCATCGGTGTCAGCGTTGATGAATTCGTCAGACTCTTGAAAGAGTAACCTCAAATTTGTGAAGTGCAGAGTGCATTACCCTCTCTTCCTTATATATACCCCCACTCCGTCATTGCGAAACTCCCCCATCGTCATTGCGAGGAACGAAGCAATCTCGGTATCCTCCCGCCGCCTGTCCTGAGTGAGTACTCGGGGAAGTGTTGTCCAGAATCCTGCGCCAGGCGGGGATTAGCCACGACCAATGGCCGACGGAATAACAGCCCTCTCTTCCTTTATATAGCCCCCCCCATCGTCATTGCAAGGAACGAAGCAATCTCGGTTGTTCCCCCGTTTCAGCCATTAGGAATTTAGTATTTGATATTAGCGCTTCATTATATTGACATAAAAAGCCTACCCCCTAACTTCATTCCTCACCCGGCGTTTATACAGTAGTGAAACCGGCCAAGAACTTTTGTAATTCACCCCCTGGGGTATTGACACCCATGGTATCATGTTAATAGTGCAGAAATAGCAGGCTGCATGGTTGTTTGTTTTGATATTTACTCGTAAACATAATGAAAGGCAGGTGATGGAATACGAAAGGAGCCGTTAAAGCCTTTGCTTCCTTTATATAAGGTAATTGTGTAGAGAACCATGAGGCTGGCAAGTGATAGTGATGCAGATTTCCACATGTCTAAGGGAATAACCAAAGACAATAAAAATAACCAAAACTAAATAAATCGTAAAAGGAAATTTAAAGGTCGATGAAAAAGTTAAACAAAATTTTTAGTGTGGTGCTGACCGCGGCGATAATGACCAGCTTGCTGATCACCTCCGCCATACCGGTCTCCGCCGCTACCCAGTCATGGAGTGCTTTCAGCCCCTTCCCGTCCACCACTGGCATGGTGCTGAATACAGCTCTGGATCAGTCTTATGTTTTAGCGCAGTCACCGGTTGACGGTGCGCTCTACGCCAGTGTCAGAGATGGCGGCACTTATATGGTGCTCAAATCCGATGACGGCGGCCGGACTTGGGAAATTGCCAATGATGATTTCACAAGTGCGGTAATTGCCATTGTTCCCTCGGATACTGAAGCCGGTGTGGTGTTTGTGGCTACTGCTGCCACCTTCTTTAAGTCGATGGACGGCGGTACCACTTTTACCACTATTGCAAACGCACCGACCGGTGATTCTATCACCGCTCTTGATGTTGCCGTGTTCAGTGGCCATTATCTCGCTGTGATCGGTACCAACAATGGTGGTAGTTCCGGTATTGGTGTGTACTATTGGGATGAGACCCAGCCCTTCAATAATCTCTATCCTGTTGGTACCACCAGTTTTGGTCTGCCGGTAATTGCCTTGGCTATGGCCCCGACCTTTGCTACTGATCGTGCCGTAGTCGCTGTTGGCGTTAATACCGGTGTTTCTACTGTTGTTAAGGTTAATGTCAATGGTGGCGCCTGGGGTGCTACTGTTGCTGATACTGTTATTGGTTCCGGTGCTGATGCTACTGGCGCCGACATTGCCTTCCCGTCTGATTTCAACGTTATGACCAACCCGATCTACTTTGTTGCCATTACTGATGCCAATGACGGTGGTTTATGGCGTTTGATCGGCAACTCTCCTACCAACGTTGATGCCAGCGCTTTGACTTCAAATGTAGACATCAGTGGTTCATTCAATGCTAATACTGCCAATATCCTGGTTGGCCGCACTGATGGCACCGTGCGCAAGAGCACCAATGCTGGCTTCAGCTTCTCTGCTGTTACCCTGCGCTCCAGCAATGGTGCTACCGCCTTTGTTCTGTTTGACAAGGATTATGCCGCCAACAAGAAAGCCTATGTTCTCAACGTTGGCGGTGCTAATGGTGCTTTCAATGTCACTATTGACGGCATGAGCTACTTCAACCAGTGGAGTCTGATCAACGATACCATTGGTGAAGACTTTGACAATGACCTGGCCATCGCCTCCAATGGCGATATGTTCATGATTACCAACAACAACAATCTCTGGCGCTACTTCGGCGGCGTCTGGGAACGCATTGCTGTTGGTATTGCTGAGGATATGGTTCGTGTTTCCCCGAACTATGCCACCGACAAGGCTGTATTCCTGGCTGAAGAGAGTTCAGCTAACGCACTTCGGGTTTCCACCACGAATGGCAACAAATTTGATGCCATGTCCTCTGCCCCGGGCAGCATTACCGGCGGTGCCGATGCTGTTCGCTCGTTGCTGGTGTTGAGCAATTCCACCGTAGTTGTCGGCTCTAATGCTGGCATCATCACCACCAATACCAGCGCTTACTGGTGGGTAGAATCCAGCCCGTTTGGCGCCAACTATGTCGTTTCCGACATCCGCATGGCTGCCAATGGAGAACTCTTGGCTGCGGCTTATAACAATACTACCGATACTATTGCTGTAGCCTACTCCACCGATAACGGCCAGACCTGGACTACCTTAAAATTCGCTAACTCTACTGCTATGGCCACCTTCGCCACTGGCGGCGGTACCACCAATTTCGCCCTGGTTACTCCGGCGGCTGACTACTCCGCCACCAATCGTGCTGTCTTCGCCAGCGGTTATGCCACTGGCGGTGATACCGACATCTTCCGCATGACCAACGGCGTTTCCACCGCCTGGACCGCCCTGACCACTAACCAGACTGATGTTGGTTACAGTGGTCTGGTCACCATGCCTGCCGCCGGCAACGCCGATGAGGGCACCGGTGTCGTTTACGGTATTGACTATGATGGTATCGGCGACACCCTGAGCCGCATCAAGGGCAATGCCACCGTTGATGAAGCCACTAATGATCTTGGTTTTGATCATCGTGACCAAAGCAAGATTGATCTGTGGGTCTACAACGGCAAGCTGTGGACCATCAATGGCAATGGTATCATCATGACCTACACTCCGGCGCTGGATGTAGCCGCTCCTGCGGTTACCGCCACCGCTGTCACCCCGACCTCGTTCACCGTTTCCTGGGATGCCTTCAAGGTAGGCGCTGACACGCTGGCCAGCATTCTGGGAGCCGGTTTCGTTGATTACCGTGTGGTAGTCAACACCGTCGCGCAGACCAACTACTACACTGCGGCCAATGGTCCCGGCATCATCGTTAACGGCAGCAACGCCGTGACCAATACTGCCGGCACATCGGTAGCCGTCACCGGTCTGACCTCCAATGTGGTTTACTATGTCAGCCTGTGGGTAGCTGAGGACTTCGCTGTGGTTAGCGGTACATATCCGGTAACCAGCTTCAGGGCCTCGGTGAGCGTGGGCACTCCTCCTGAGATTCCCACCTGGACCCCGCATCTGTCCCCGGTACACGGTGCGCAGGGCGTAGCCCTGACCAGCACCTTTGCCTGGGATGCAGTTCCCGGCGCTACCAGCTATGAGTTCCGGATTACCGAAGGCACTACGCTGCCGACCGGCGCGTGGACTCCTGTGGCCAACAACTTCTATGCTCCGGCGACCGCGCTGAAGGCTGGCACGACCTACACCTGGCAGGTACGGGCCATTTCCAACACCGGCACTGGCGCTGAGGTCACCAGCGTGTTCCGCACTGCTGATGCCGCCACTCCTCCGGTGACCGTAACTCAGACCTCCCCGGGCAACATCACGTTGACCGTACCCGCGTCTGAGACTCCCGGTTACATCTGGATAATCATCGGTGTCGGCGGCTTGCTGACCATCCTGGTGATCGTCCTGATTGTCCGCACCCGCCGCGTAGTCTAAAAACTACTTAAGCAACGGATAATGGAGAGGGAAGCCCCGCAAGGGGCTTCCCTCTTTTACCCCCCCCCCCTCGTCATTGCGAGGCTGCGCCGAAGCAATCCCGGTACCCTCTCTTATCTTATCCAAAAATAAACCTTCAAAAAGTTCCAAAACCCCATTGACAATCCCGCTCCGCTGCTATATCATCCGTTCTCTGATTATATGGTTATTAAAAAGAGTAAGTATTTGTTTTACAGGTTGATTTGGGCAAACAACCGGTTGTTTTTGCCATTTTCAATCGTAAAAAGGGGGTTGTTTCAGTGTTTTTCAATTTTCAGAGAAACAACCTCCCGGACATCTGCTTTCCGGTTCTTGAGGCCAGGTGCCGGTTACCGGGACACGGCACCTGTTGAGCTGGTTCCGGTGTAACTGGACAGCCAGGCATGAAGTGCCATCCAACCGTAGAAAGAGGTTTTATGTTAACAATTTACCGGCTTTTTAGCCCTTTAATAAGGTGTTATAGTCAAAACAAAGGAATCAATCCGGCTTGAGCAGCATAACCTGAATTGTTGCTTTGAATCAAAACTCCAGGTGGTAAAAAATAGCGAATTGTGTCAAAACAATTCACCGGATGGAAAAAATGCAAAAACCGGTTCCATGTTTTTGTGATGCCTTGTCTTTTCATGAAACAGGGGCAGGAGGCGGCGCAATATGCTGTCTGGGGCGCTGTGGCGGTTATAGAGGCCGTGGCGGAGTGCGGGGTGTCTGATTGGTCACATGACTGTCCGGGTGCGTCTGTTCGGTCATCAGGCCTTCACGCCCCACCGGGATTTCAGCTAAAAAAACAAAGGAGGCGCTTCATCTGCTCTGCTGCTCCCGGTCAGGCGGCAAGCCGCTTGACACAGGCTCATCCGGCAGGTTTAACCTTCCTGCGGTTCTTACCGGGCGGAGACTTCCGTGAATCGCAACTGACCTGGCATTCCGGGCAGTCGTCATCGCAGGGTTCAACATGGAGCGTTATTTCCAGCCGCGGCAGACGTTTTTTCAGCTCAGACTCAAGGTGGTCGCATATTTGATGGGATTTTTCCACTGTAATATCACGCGGCATCACCACATGAAGCTCGGCAAACCGCTGAGCGCCGGCTTTGCGGGTGCGCAGGCCGTGAAAACCAGCCAATTGCTGCCGGTGCTCCTTGAGAATGCCAACGATGATCTTTTCATCTTCAGGCGGCAGTCCGGTGTCCACAATATCGCCGAAGGATTTTTTAAGGATATCGTAAGCCGCCTTAATGATGATCAGCCCCACCGCTATGGCGACAACAGGGTCAAGCATTTTCAGTCCGGTGATTTGCACCAGCACCAGTCCGGTCAATACCCCCGCAGAGGTCATGATATCGGTTCTGAGGTGTTGGCCGTCCGCTTCCAGAGCTATAGAATCAGTGGCTTTGGCTGTTTTGAACAAGTGACGGCTGACTATGGTGTTGGCAATCACTGACACCAGCATTACCGCCATGCCCCAGCCTAATAACTCAACTTCAGCGCCGTGGATGATCCTTTTGATCGCTTCATAGATGATCCAGGCTGCGGCGATGAAAATAAGCAGCGCTTCAATAGTGCCAGAGACGTTCTCCCACTTGCCGTGCCCGAAAGGATGCTCCCGGTCAGCGGGTTTGTCAGCGGCGCGCACGCCAAAAAAAGCGATGACTGCAGCCGTCAGATCAAGCGCGGAATGGATGGCCTCAGCCAGTATGCTGACGGCGCCGGTGGCCAGTCCAACGGTTACTTTAAGAATGAAGAGGACAGCGTTAGAACCCACTGACAAAGCGGCGGCGCGGCTTTTAGAATGAACCATCAACGATAAATCCTAAGCACTAGACACTAAAATTCTAACATCAAAACATCCCTGAACTCGTTTTGAGTTTAGTAATTCGATATTTTAATTTATTTAGGATTTAGATATTAGGATTTGGCAGACACGGGTCGGGATGTGGTGGCCCCGATGCGCCTGCGGTCAAAATTATCCCAGATGACCAGTATGGCCGGGGCAACAAAAACAGAGTCATAAGTGCCGACGATAATGCCGATGAGCATGACCGCTGCCAGGTTCTGGATGGTGGTGCCCACAAAGAGCATCAGTGCCAGCACAACGATGATGGTGGTTAGAGAGGTGTTCAGAGAACGGACCAGAGTTTCAGATATGCTGCGGTTGACCACACCCTCAAAGGTAGGGGCAACGCCGCGAAGTTTGTTCTCCCGGATTCGGTCAAATACCACTACGGTGTTATTGACGCTGTAGCCGATAACTGCCAGGATGCCGATAATGAACACCAGATTGATTTCCCAACCGAAGGCGGCGGCCAAAGCGGCGTAAATGCCAAGGACTGCCAAAACATCGTGCAGAACGGCAATCACCGCGCCGGTGCCGTAATGCAACGGTTTGGGCATACGGCGGAAAGCGTAAGTAAGGTATAACAGAATGCCGACAGCGGCCAGTGCCACAGCGATCAAGGCTATCCGGGATGTCTGGCTGGCAATGACCGGGTCAACCGTCTCAAAGCCGCGCTCGGTCAGTGTCCCCAAAGTGGCCTCCAGGCCGTCTTCCAGACTGTTCTTTTCGGCGTCGGTCAGGGTGGGTAGCCGGATGATGAAATCCTGAGTGCCGGTCTCCTGAACTATGGCGGTGCTATAACCCTGGTTTGAAAGCTCATTTTTTAGGTCGGCCAGGGTCGGAGTAGAATCAAAAGCTACCGTAAGCAGGGATCCTGCGGAAAAATCGATGCCGGATTTCAGCCCGAAGACCGCCAGGAATATCAATGACAGAGCGATTAGCGCCCCCGAAATGCTGAGAAAGAGTTTTCTTCTACCGATGATATTAGGCATTCTGATCCCCTGTTTCGGTGGTGAATAGATTAAGTTTTTTGGAGATGCTGGAGCCGATGAGCGCCCGAAGGAAGGTGCGGGTAATGAAGATGGCGGTAAACATACTGGCTAATACACCGATGCCTAATGTCAAGGCAAACCCTTGAACCGGCGCACCGGCGGCCACACTGCCGCCGACCCAGACGAGAATGGCGCACACAATAAGCGTGGTGACATTAGCGTCCCAGATAGCGCTCCAGGCGCGGGAGAAACCAGCCTCAATAGCCGCGCCGACAGTGCGGCGGGACCTGAGTTCTTCCTTCATACGCTCAAAGATAAGCACGTTGGCATCTACTGCCATGCCGATGGACAAGATGAACCCCCCGATACCGGCCAGCGTCAGTGTCACCGGCACCAGTTTGTATATGGCCAGTACCAGCGCCACATATATAACCAATGCCAGGCTGGCTAGTGCGCCGGGCAGGCGGTAAAAAATGGTCATGAATATGATAACCAGAATGAAGCCGATGACCCCGGCCAGGACGCTCAGGTCCACAAAATCGGCACCCAGTATGGGAGACACGGTGTTTTCGTAGATGACTTCCAACGGGACCGGCAGTCGGCCGGCGTTGAGTTGCTGCGATAGCAACTGTGCTTCATGGGTTGACAGACCGGTAATCACACCGGAATCGGAAAGGGCTTGTTGGACCACCGGCGCGATGGGATTTCCATCATCACCCAGCAGAGCGGTATCGCCTTCAAAAAGTCCAATTCTTTTACCCACCAGACGGCTGGTGACTGACTCAAATATCTTGGTGCCTTCGGCGTTCCATTCAAAGTGGAGCTGGATGCTGCCGAACTGGTCGGTAGTAACGTAAGTGTTTTCATTGAAATAGCTTGAATCGAGTTCCAGGACAACGCCGTCGATTTCGGCGGTGGCCGGTTTCCAGCGGCCAAGGTCATTTTCCCAGGTAGCCTCTTC
Organism: Dehalogenimonas sp. WBC-2; assembly: GCA_001005265.1. Taxonomy (NCBI): domain Bacteria; kingdom Bacillati; phylum Chloroflexota; class Dehalococcoidia; order Dehalococcoidales; family Dehalococcoidaceae; genus Dehalogenimonas; species Dehalogenimonas sp. WBC-2. Next base: position 1,596,600 of record CP011392.1, on the reverse strand, counting down.
ATCATCGGCGGCCAATTCTCCGAATATAAGGAGCGCTGTGGAGCCTATACGCTGTTTTTGAGCGTCAGAGAGTGATGTTCCGGGCAATTCCACCACGATGCGGTCTTCACCCTGACGGTAGATGCTCGGTTCGCTGACACCCAAAGGATTGATCCGGTTGTTGATGACACCCAGGATGCCTTCTATGGTAGCGTCCTTGTCAGCTTCTGCGACACCAGAAAGGTCGGCCTGATATACCAGATGGATACCGCCCTGAAGGTCAAGTCCCAATGAGATGGGTTTACCGAAAAGCACCCCCTTGCCCATTGGCAACACGATCAGCGCTGAGAGTATCAGCAACACAAATATGGTGATGAGACCGGGAAGATGTTTTTTCATTCCTTATTCCGAATCCAGCCTAAATCTCAAGTATTTTGGTAATCATTTTTTGTCTTACCGGGCGCCTTCTCTGGTTTGCAGTATTTCATGAACATACTCAATTGCTTCATTTCGTGTGTTTATCTCGCCGGTAGTCTGCGCCTCTTCGACCGCGGCAAGAATTTCACCCATTTCAGGTCCCGGTTTGAGTCCAAAATATGACTGTAACTCATTCCCGTTCAATAACCGGGGTTTGCCGGCTCCTTTTAGTTGCCGCCCCAATTCTTTAAGAATATAGTCCACTATTGTAACATGTTCACGAAAGTTATCAAGCTCAAGTGATGGACCACGGGCAGCCAGGTGGTCTGCCAGGCTCAGATAAAGAGTGGCCACAGCAGCGTCACCGGTGTCCCGGAGGTAACGGTATACTGCCCTGGGTGTAGGTAGCGTCGTATCAGGTCCCATCTGCACCGGACGGAGGTGCGCCTTGACAATCGCCGAGACAAAGCTGATCTCTCGTTTAGAAAAACGCAACCGCTCCAATATTCTTTCGACTACTAGCGCCCCTTTTTGGGCATGCCCAAAGAAACGGATACGGCCGGATTCCGTAAGTATTCTGGTTTCCGGCTTGGCAATATCGTGGAGGATGGCGGCCAACCGTGTTAATGCCAGTCGCGAGGCACCGCTTCCAATTGAGGATGAGAAATATTCTTCCTGCGTCTGGTTCCAGGGTATCAGTTGTCGGGTGCTGTTTGTAGCATAAGGCCATTGTCCGCGCCTCAAAACCCAGTCCAGGGAAATCACGGTTTTCAATTGATGATTCAGGACATCCCAGGCGTGCTCAAGTGGCTGTTTAACGCCTCTGGAGGGCTCAAGTTCAGGGAAGATGTAGGTCAACAATGATAACTTGTCCAGGTACTCTATGGTTGCCCCGGAGGCCTTTAAAGACAGTAATCGGACAAGTTCTTCCCGCGTACGTTCACCGGCCACTGTAGCCACTAATCCGGCTTGACTGGTAATCGCTGCCTCTGTGGCCGGTTCGATGGTGAATCCCAATTCTGCGGCCAGTCTGACACCACGTAGCAAGCGGGCAGGGTCTTCCAGGAACACATCAATAGTGACGGAGCGGATGTTTTTTGTACGCAGATCATTCAGTCCCCCGGTTGGGTCAATTATGCTACATCGTCCTGTTGTGATATCAAAATTAGACAGAGAGCATGCCATGGTGTTTATTGAGAAGTCCCGTCGCCACAGATCTTCTTCCAGCGTGCCCGTAGCAGTGGTGATGTCTATCTGGCTGAAAGCACTTCCTGATGGCAGAGTGAGGCGAAACATTCCTGCGGCGTTATCAAGAGCAAAAGATGTGCCGTTGAACTGGTTCTTAAGAACCAGAATCATGTTTTGCGGGTCGCCTGATACTACAATATCTAGGTCACAAACATGACGCCCTAATAGATTGTCCCTAATAAACCCACCGACGATAAAAGCCTTTACCTGACTTAGCTTTGCTGCCGCTGCAATTGTGGCTAATACGACACGCTGATTGGGGTCTGTGACAATAATGGCGGGCAGGCTTATATCTGACATGGTGAATGAGCTAACTATACAAGTATCCGCATGTCGGGGCAAGCAAACGAGGTTTATAGGAACTGGTTAGTCTAATCCCAACGGATCTATATCCACGCTGATTCCGGAAGGCAGATTGGCCTTCACAAGGAAATCAGAAAGGTTACGCCCCTTAAGGATAACTTGCCACCTGTACCGTCCGCCGCGCCGCGGGACGAAGGCAGGTGACGGCCCAAGGAATTCTATGCTAGTGAGACCCCGGCTGTCACGTTCCAGTGAAAGCTTTTTCATCAAGTTTCCAGCTAGTTGTTGTCCTTCCGCCTCGTGGATATGGCTGACGGTCATAACCGCCAGTTCACCAAAAGGCGGATATCCCAGCAATTCCCGGTAGCTGATTTCTTTTTGGTAGAAGCTTTGATAATCATGGTTAACTGCAGTGGTGATAGCGTAATGTCCCGGCTGATAGCTCTGCACTACTACCCGGCCGGGGAATTCTCCCCGACCGGCTCGTCCAGCCACCTGCGCCAGTAATTGGAAGGTACGTTCACCTGCCCGGAAATCAGGCAGATTGAGCGCAGTATCGGCGTTTATCACGCCTACCAGACTGACCCGGGGCAGGTCAAGGCCGCGTGCCACCACTTGAGTTCCAATGAGAATATCGGCTCGTCCGGAGCGGAAATCATCAAAAATTTGATACCCGGAGTCTTTGCCGTGGGTAGCATCTGAATCCCAGCGCAGGATACGGGCGGCAGGGAACTCCTTGTGTGTTTCCTCCTCCAGTTTCTGTGTACCCAATCCAAGATATTTGATGCGCTTGCTGCGGCATACAGGGCAGAACTCCGGAACACGGTAACCGGCGTTACAATGATGGCAAACAAGACGTTTCTCAATCGGATGATAGCCCAATGGTAACAGGCAATTATGGCATTTTAGAACTTCACCACAATCACGGCACTGGATAAAGGTTGCGCCGCCCCTGCGGTTGTAAAACAGTATGATCTGCTCTCGGTTCTTAAGCGCCGCCTCTATCTCCGCCCTGAGTTTATGACTAAATATAGACAGATTACCGCTTTTTAATTCCATCCGCATGTCAATGAGGCTAACCGGCGGCAGAGACGCACCGGCATACGGAGTCAGGCGGTCGGGTAAATCCAGTAAACCATACTTTTCAGTTACAGTCTTATAATAACTTTCAACATCAGGTGTGGCTGAACCCAGCAGCAAAGTGGCTCCATATTCTTGGGCCAGACATTTTGCCACAGTGCGGGCGTGATACAGCGGCGGCGTGTCCTGTTGTTTATAAGCCCACTCATGCTCTTCATCCATGATGATGAGTCCAAGTTGCCTGACCGGTGCAAAAAGAGCGCTTCTGGGGCCGATGACGATATCAAAGGTACCCTCGGATACGGCGCGCCACTGGTCGAACCGCTCACCTAGAGACAGCTTGCTGTGCAGCACTGCCACCCGGCCCGGAAACCGGGCGGTGAAACGTTCGATGATCTGGTGAGTCAGTGCAATCTCCGGCACCAGGATAATGACCTGTTTCCTCAACGTTAAAACATATTTGGTGGCGTTGAGATAGACCTCAGTTTTACCTGAACCGGTAACGCCGTGCAGCAACCAAATAGGAGCCTTGCCGGTCGCGGCGGTGTCGTTGATGCCTGCCACAACAGCTTTTACGGCTGAGTCTTGCGCTGTGGTGAGGGTAGGAGGGAGAGGTAATTCCATATCAACAGGCAGACGCGGTGCACGCCGGAATTCCTCATTTACAGTTTCAATTAACCCCTTGGTTTTCAGGCTGGCCAATGAGGCATCTATCTCTCCCAGGTCTTTTCTGAGTTCGGCGGCAGGGAGAGAGCCGCGGGAATTGACCAAACGATATAAGATTAACGACTGTTTGGGCGCCTTGCCAGACAGCTTGTCAGCGGCTGCTTGAGCGGAATCAAAACCAGTGGTTAGCCGGACGACACGCTCTAATTTCGGCTTAATCTTGAGAGGCTGGAGACGATAGTTGCGGTCTACGAGATTATATTCTAGCAGATGGCGCAGGGCACTTTGTGTCGCTGTTTTACCGAAGCGCCGCTCCAAGGTTTTCTGTTCGATGGTATTGCCAGAACCAAGACTTTCCATAATAGTCAGCTCTAAAGGGGAGAGGGCTGCATCGTTTGTGACTCCAGTCGCTTTGATGACAGCCTCTGTTTGCCGCTGGAATCCGGGGGGCAGCCAAAGCGCCAGCGACGCGAAAAGTGGCGACAGGTAATGACGGCAAATGAATAAGCCGGTTGCCAGCTGTGCCGGAGAAAGACAGGTCAGAGGCTCAATGACGCCTGACAGGAGACGCGTTTCAGCGTAGCGGGGAGAGTCAGCTACTTCAACTACAATCCCCTGGAGTGTTTTCTGCCCGAACGGTACCAGAACTGCCTGTCCCGGCCGGATGTTTAGCCCGGCCGGGATTTCATAGCTGTAAGAGTTACGGCCGGCGGCCGGTGAATTTACACTGACCTCGGCGTAAAGCAAGAGTTTTCTCTCGGTTCCTGGTTACTCGCTCTTGGCGGCCGGTTCACGCCGTTCTTTGATGCGGGCGGCCTTGCCGGAAAGCCCGCGGAGGTAATAGAGTTTGGCGCGGCGCACTCTACCATGGCGAACTACTTCTATTTTATCAACCAGTGGTGAAGCGAACGGAAAAACGCGCTCCACGCCGATACCGTAACTAATGCGCCGGACAGTGAAATTGCCGCCGTCACCACCGGAGCGAACGCGCAAGACCACGCCTTGGAAGAGCTGGATGCGTTCCTTTTCACCTTCAACGATTTTGACGTGAACTTTAACGGTATCACCTGGAGATACTTCAGGGAAATCCGCTTTAACCATCGCCGGTACCAGTTCTGAAATCCTCATATTATGTGGCTCCTTATAATGCCGTAACGGGTCAACGCCCGACGGAAAAAATCAAAACGTTACAGACTAAATAGTAAATCATAAAATGGTATTAAATAGCAAGTCTGATTTAAGCGTCTTCGGTGTTTGGTGAACGAAGATCATTTTTCAACTGTTCTAGAATTCTGTGATCGGTACTGGAAAGCTCGGTATTTTCCAGCAGTTCAGGCCGACGCGCAAGTGTGCGTTTTAACGATTCGCGCCGTCGCCACCGGGCAATTTCAGCATGGTTGCCGGACAGCAGAACCGGTGGTACTGTCATGCCGTGGAATTCTGACGGGCGAGTGAAATGGGGGTACTCCAGCACTCCCTGACTGTGGGATTCCTCGAGGTGAGATTCATCCGATCCGAGGACGCCCGGTATCAACCGCGCCACCGCATCGGTAATTACCATCGCTGGCAATTCCCCCCCGGAAAGGACATAGTCGCCGATACTGATCTCATCATTAATGATGGACTTCACCCTGTCGTCAATGCCCTCGTAATGCCCGGCAATAAGGACGAGGCGGGGCTTTGTGGCCAAACCGGTGGCGACAGACTGATTAAAGAGGCGTCCGCCAGGTGAAAGCAGAATGATGTAAGGTTCGACAGGGGACATCTCCAGAATCGTCTCCACGGCCTCAAAGACCGGTTCCGGTTTCATTACCATACCGGCACCGCCGCCGTAAGGTGTATCATCAACCACATGATGCCGGTCATGGGTGTAGTCGCGGATATTGTGGAGCTTAATATCTATCAAACCCTTGTCGGCGGCACGCTTCAGGATACTAGATCCGAAAGGTCCGCCAAACATCTCCGGGAACAGGCTCAATATATCAATGCGCATAAGTTCCCTCATTTTAATCATCCTGATTTTACCATATTGTTTTCAACCCTAGCAGAAATCAGTCACGATTAATGGCAACCATTATGAAACCGGACGTTTCAATGAGTCCTACAGACAGGATACATCATCATAGCGCTGGGGAAAATTGTTCAAACCTGGCTGAACCCCTCAGACCGGCTGTCCATCACCTTGACCAAAGCTGTATTTACTGGTAGATTGAAGAAGTGGGAGGAGCCCACAGAACCCAAATTCTAGCGAAGGGAGGGATGGATGGAACGGAGACAAGCAGTTCTAGGGACTTGGTTCTTTCCTTGTGATCGCTCCTCGCTGAGAGGTGGAAGATACTAGGTATTGACCACAGCGGGGAGCCCGAAGAAGGCTCTTGAGCTTTTCGTTTAAAGGGTGAAAACCATCTGGTCTCCTGACCAGTCCGGGAAAAGTAAAGAGCGAAGCGAAAAGCCGATCCCGGGTAAAAAATCGAATATAGTAATTTATGGGCGGGTGTATCAGCGGACTAGCTAAGCGCCCGCCCTTATTTTTATACTGTCACCAATACGGGCATCGCACAGCGATGCGGCACTGCCGCCTTTGAGGGCAATCTCCAGGTAGCCGGTGGAGCCTATAACGGCCACCATTCCGCTGCCTTCGGCATAATTTTGTTTTACTCCCTGGATGAGGTGCCCGGCCAGATCAATACGGATTTCTGACCCGCCGGGCAGGTCACTGTCGCGGACATCGGTGACGATATTGCCGAAACTATCAAGGTGAAGCACATGCCCGGTTACACTGCCGTCGGGGTTTGGCTGCGGTTGCGGCAAGGCTAGCATGTTAAGCCAATCGGTGGCTTCGCCGAAAGTGTTGATCTGAAATCCCTGAGCCAGTAAAGCTGCCACTGGTGCCATGATGTCCCGGCCATGGAAAGTATCCGATAACGGTTGACGGAAAAAGCGGTTGTTAGTCACCGTTACCGCCCGGACCAGGTCTGAAAGTTTGACCTTGTTCAGGACATTGTCTGCCGTTACATTGCCCTGCTCAGCGTAATCCCGGATAACATACGACAATACACCGTTGTCCGGCGCGATAAAAGTTCCGGCAGGTGTTTTCAAGGCGACTATCCGGCGGTTGGTGCCGACACCTGGGTCAACCACTACCAGGTGGACGGCCGAGTGATGGAAATGCCGGAAAACCGTGGATAGAACGAAGGCTGCCTGGAAAACATTCTGCGGCGGGATATGATGGCTTATATCCACCAACTGTACGGCAGGGTTGGTGTCCAGAATGACACCCTTCATGGCGGCGACGTAACCGTCGGAGACACCAAAGTCGGTGGTAAGCGTAATAACGGCGTTTACTGTCATCCCCCGTTTGACGAGGCGGTCAACAGCCTCAGATTATGAGCAGTACCCAGACGGACACCAGAACGAACAACACCACCAGAGCAATGGTCAATTGAAACAGGCTTTTCTCCAGACCGCGTTTGGTGCGAAAGACGGTGTCCGCCTGACCGAAGATACCACCCAGGCCCCCTCCACGCACCTGAAGAAGAGTGGACAAGCCGAGGGTGATGGCGATGATAATCTGGGCAATGAGTAAAAAGGTGAGCATTTTTTAACCTTCCTTGAGCTTCTGCTGAATAATATCGGCGGCGATGGCCGGGTTGGCGCGGCCTTTGGACAGCTTCATCATCTGCCCGACTAGGAATTTGAGCGATTGTTCTTTACCGGCATTGTAATCAGTGACGGCGGCCGGATTGGCAGCGATGATGTCAGCGGCCATGTTTCTGAGGGCTGAATCGTCGGAGATCTGCCCTAGTCCTTTTTCTGTGATTATGTCTGCGGCGGCTTTGCCGGAAGTATACATGTCTAAGAGAACAGCCTTGGCTGTCGCTGCGCTTATTGTACCTTTGCCGGTGACGATGATCAGGTCAGCGAGAGCAGCGGGAGATACTTTGGCACAGAAAGCGGCGATATCAATATTATCAGCGTTCATGATGCGGCTGACCTCACCATTGACCCAATTGGCAGCGTCCTTGGGGGTCACGGCCATATCGGCGCTTAAAACCGCCTCGAAGTAATCAGCGGTGCCGCGGTCGCTAGTAAGCAGTGAGGAGTCGTAATCTGAAAGGCCGTAATCCTGCATGAAGCGGGCTTGCCGGGCTTCCGGCAACTCCGGCAACCTTGAACGGATGTCATCGATCCATTTGCTGTCTATTTCAAGCGGCGGCAGGTCAGGTTCCGGAAAATAGCGATAATCATGGGCGAATTCCTTGGAACGCTGAGAAACGGTCTGGCCCCGGTCATCGACCCAGCCGCGGGTCTCCTGCCTGGCGGTTATACCGGCGTCGTAATCCTTCGATTGTCTAACGACCTCATATTCCAGCGCCCGGAACACGGCGCGGAAGCTGTTCATGTTCTTGACTTCCACTTTGGGATAAAGTTTTGTCTGGCCGACGGGCCGCAATGAGATGTTGGCATCACAACGGAAGGATCCTTCATCCATGTTGGCAACCGAAACACCCAGATAGCGCAGGATGGTGCGCAGTTTCATCAGATATTGCCGGGCTTCTTCCGGTTCCCGCATGTCCGGTTCAGAGACGATCTCCATCAGCGGTACGCCGGAACGGTTAACGTCCACCAAAGAGTGACCGCCGCCAGGTTCGTCACGGTGGATTAGTTTGGCTACATCCTCCTCAAGGTGGACGCGGGTGATGCCGATACGGCGCACCTGGCCGTCCACGGTGACATCCAGCCAGCCGCCAAGACCGATGGGCTGGTCATACTGGGATATCTGGTATCCTTTCATCAGGTCAGGGTAGGGGTAGTTCTTGCGGTCGAACTTGCTGTGCGGCGCGATAGTGCAGTTAAGCGCCAGCGCAGTCATCATGGTGAACTCCACGGCGCGCTTGTTGATAACCGGCAGTACACCGGGTAAACCGAGGCACACTGGGCAGACGCGGGTGTTAGGCGCGGCGTCGGCGTAGTCCGAAGCGCAGCGGCAATACATCTTGCTGGCGGTGGCCAATTGGGCGTGAACTTCCAGCCCGATGACCGTCTGGTATTTGGTAGTTGTCGTTTCCATAAAATTAACCTTGTAAGTATAGCAATACAGTCAGTGGCGGGCAATAGCGGAAGGGTCGATGAGATTGTCCGACCTGGATAAAAGTAAAAAAATTTCAATTACTAAATCCTAAAAGCTGAGTTAGCGAATTGTTTTGACACAAATACGCGTTTTTTTTGACCTAGAGTTTTGATTCAAAGCAACAATTCAGTGGTTGAAATTATAATGTTAGTTTCGGTTGGCAATTAAAGGTGAGATTGCCACGTCGCTACGCTCCTCGCAATGACATAGGGATTAAGGCTTCACGCAATGACATATCGGCTGTACTCCTTGCTTTTCCAGATCGGGCACAGGCGAGATTCCTGCGACCCATTGATTACTCATAAGACAATACCCAGTTTACCCTCAATACCCGATCTCCGGGATAGAAAACAGTGGCGATTTGTTTTTCAAAAAAGTAACAAAACAACTGAAACAACCTCCCATTTTACGATTAAAAATAGCGATTTGAGGAGGTTGTTTTCTGGAAAAACAAATAATTCAAATACCCTACTTCACTACCATAATTACAGAGAACAAATGATATAGCACAGGGGCGGGATTGTCAATAGGGTTTTTGAACTTTTTTTGGGGTTTATTTTTTGGGTAAAAAGAACACCCCTCTACCTGAGGGGATAACACACAGAAATTAATATATTAAGTACTAGTACCAAAGGACGATGCTTTTTCAATGAGAGTGTGGTATAAGAAGAAATAACCTAGGAAGACTAATATAATAACCTTGGATCTAAAGATTATCATTTACAAAGAAGAGGAGTTTGATAATCGTGTAGGCAAAACACGATTCACACCATATCCGACCTAAACCGAGATATTGGAGTAATCGTTGCAGATTTTAGCGGTAGAAGCATCCAAAGCAGATATTGAGGCGATGGACTCGATATTTAAAGTTTTTTGGCCGGGTGTGTCATTGGTGACAGAACAAACCGGGCAAGGGGCTTTGGCCGTTATCGGACAGCAAATGCCGCAGTTAATTATCCTTGACCTTGTGGTACCAGGCACTGATTGTTTTGGTTTAATCAAAGAGATACGTTTATTTTCGACAGTGCCACTAATTGTTATCGACAGCGAGCGGAACGAATCCTCACTTATCAGATCATTTGAATTGGGTGCCGACGATTACATTACCAAGCCTTTACGTCCGCTGGAGTTACTGGTAAGAGCAAAAGCGATAATGCGACGGGTGCAAGGAATCGACTGCAGCCAATATATAGTTGCCGGATTGCTCCGGTTGCACGCTTCCTTACATATGGCATATTTAGGGGAACAGGAAGTACGCTTAACCCGAACTGAAAATATTATTTTACGCCATTTAATGGAAAATGCCGGGCATACGGTAACGCACAGCAGTCTGTCTCAAAAAATCTGGGGTGACGATTCGACCGATGCCTCAGCCACCCTCAGGGTTTATATTGAGCGGCTCAGGAAGAAGCTGGGTGATGACCCAAAAAACCCGGCACTGATCCAGACTGAAACCGGTCTGGGATACCGACTGATCAAAACAAACGCTTAAATAAATCTGTTGCAGTTTTTATCTAAGAGGAGGGGCCACCCTCCTCTTTTGTTATTCATTGTTATAACAATTTAGAAAACTGTGGCATTGCCTCCTCATAAAGGTGTTATTGACAGTTACGATAATTAACCGTTTTGTAAGCAGCTCAGACTAGAATTTGGGCATGAATATATTAGCGGTCACCGATGACCATCAGTGTATCGCAGTAATTTCTACCGCTATCCACCTGCGCTGGCCGAATTCCGGTGAAGCAATTTTTCTTTCCGAACCGGAGCAGGCTTTTAATCTTGATTTGAAAGAATTTGACACTATTATCTTTGACGGGATGTTTAAAGATTTAGCGGTTTACGTCATCAATTCCATCCGTAAGCTTTCGGTTATTCCATTGTTATATCTGGCTGACCCCAGCGAGGATCAAATGGACACTGCCGAAATACTAGCTTTTGAAAAAACGGATTATTTGTTTAAACCCTTACAACTAGGAGACCTCATTTCAGTAATTGAAGCTAATGCGCAATGCAATGAAGAGATGTTAAGCCTTCACGCTTGGCTACCATCACCGAATAAAGTTGAAAGCTGTAACTAGATGAATAATTCACAAACGATGAGCCGGGGCGAATTCATGAGAAACCTGGAGAAAACTACCACGGACAGATCGATCACTGAAGCCAAAATCGTCTTGCCAGATTTGCACACAGAAACGATTACTGGTGGAAATCTGAGCCATCGTTGGTACAGCCGATGGTTGGTGGGTATGACACACACAACGGCCTTATAAAGACAAGGAGGATGGCATGATAACACTTCAGAAACCAGGCAATAAACGAAGTCCTTCCAGCGCTCTTATTGATGAGCCAAAAGTTAATTCTGCGGTGCTTGAGCACTATCTCTACGGGCAGCGGTACCCGGCAAGCAAACAAGAAGTGCTGAACCGGGCAATGTTGAACAAAGCCCCGGAGAATGTGATGGCCTTTTACATAAACCGGCTACCGATAAGACAGTACAAAAATGTGTCCGACGTCAGTTTCACTGCCTTTGTGAGCTCCTATTTCTTCGGACAGGATTAGCGCGAAATGATTATCAGTCAAGGAAGTATGTTTCTGGCAAGCACTGTGGTGGGGGAAACCAGGGTGCCGGGCTGTTGCGACCAGCCTGGCTTAATTAGCTGTGAAACCCCTCCCGTGTGCTCCCTGGGTGTAATCGGGGTTCACCACGGCGCTTGCCATTTTATTAAGTTGAACACGTAAAACAATGTCACTGATTTTGGAGGGATGAAGATCGTGATAGAACATAAGATAAAAGTCAGCGAAAAGAGCCAATCTATATATAGCTACCATTTGGAGCATCCCGAGATATCATTCCGGCAGATGGGAAGGGAATTTGGTGTATCAGGGCAGAGAGTTTCGACGATTATAAAGACCCAATACAGGAAGGACCTGATACAGAAGAGAGACCAAGTGATTGGTTATTACGCTGAAAAGTATCACCAACCACAAGAAGAAAACAGGGGTGAGATATTTGCGCTAACCAGGCCTAAAGATTATTACCGGAGACAAAAGGAAATCAGAAACAAAAGCTATATGACAGGTTTTGCTGGAGTACAACACGCATGAAACGAATTACCATTTCGATAAAACGAGTTCACCACAGCGCTTGCCATTTTTATTTTGAGTTAAAAGGGCAGACGCATTAAGGAGCGACGATGGTCCTAGAGATAGTAAAAGAAGCCCGTCCCAGTTTGAGCCCTAACGCTAAGAGGGTACTGGAGAAGCGTTACCTGAGGCGCAACCGGAAGGGTGAGATCATCGAGACGCCGGAAGGAATGTTCCGAAGGGTAGCTGAAGCTGTAGCCTCAGCGGAACTCCTCTACGATGATACGACGAATGTCGATGCCGTTGCCGAAGAGTTCTACCGGGTTATGGCAGACCTTGAGTTCCTGCCCAACTCACCGACATTACTGAATGCCGGAACTGAAGCCGGTCAGTTGTCATCCTGTTTTGTACTGCCGGTGCCCGATTCAGTGGAAGAAACCTTTGACGCGGTGAAATATACCGCGCTGATCCATAAGAGCGGCGGCGGTATCGGGTTTAATGTGTCTCATATCAGATCCAAGGGCAGCGCGGTAGGTGAGCATCCGGATGCGGCTGGCGGGCCGGTGGCGCTGATTCATGTCTTTGCCGGGGCGGCTGACTATATCAGGCAGGGAGGAGTCAGACGCGGCTGCAACTCAGTAGTTTTAGCAGTAGACCACCCTGATATATTGGATTTTATAAATTCCAAGAACAACCCTCTGGCTTTAACCAACTTCTACAACTCGGTCTCAGTTACCGATGATTTTATGACCAAGGTCAAAGAGGGTAAGGATTATCCGCTGATTGACCCCTACACCGGCAGAGTAGCCGGATATTTGAATGCCAGAGAGGTCCTCAATCATATTGTTGACCAGGCCTGGCACACTGGAGACCCAGGACTGGTGTTCACCGACCGCATCAACCGTGATAATCCCACTCCGCAGCTGGGACGGCTGGAGACAATCACCGGCTGCGGTGAACAGGCGCTGTTAGATTATGAATCCTGCAATCTTGGCTCCATCAACCTGGTCAAGATGATCAAACCAACAGATGACGGGTTAGAGATAGATTACGACAGGATAGCCAGGATAGTGCCGGTAGCGGTGCGATTTCTGGATAACGTCATTGATATCAACCGCTTTCCGACCCGGGAGATTGAACAGGCGACCAAACGCACCAGAAAGATAGGTCTGGGCATTATGGGCTTTGCCGATATGCTTATCAGACTGGGCATCCCCTATAACTCAACCAAGGCGATTACGGTGGCTGAAGAGGTGATGGAGTTTATTACCGGCCTGGCACATGAAGTGTCTCATCAACTGGCTGAAGAGAGAGGTGTCTTCCCGGCCTATAAGGGCAGCAGCCACGAGACCAAGGGCGTGACCATGCGCAACGCCTGCTGTACCACCATCGCCCCCACCGGTACGCTGTCCATCATCGCCGGGGTATCTTCCGGTATAGAGCCGATCTTTGCCAGCGTGTTTGTCAGAAACATCCTGGATGGTGAGAACCTGCTGGAGATCAACCCCTATTTTGAGGAAGTGGCCAGGGAGCGGGGTTTCTTTAACCGGGAGCTTATAGAGCAACTGGTGTTGACCAACCACCTCTACCAGAGAACTGAGATTCCTGAGGATGTCAGGAAGGTATTTGTTACCGCGCACCGGGTGTCACCGGACTGGCACGTCAGACTGCAGGCGGCCTTCCAGAGACATACTGATAATGCGGTTTCGAAGACGGTGAACTTCCCCAAGAGCGCCATCAGAGAGGATATAGCAAAAGTATTCACCATGGCCTTTGAGCAGGGGCTTAAGGGCATCACGGTATACCGGGATAACAGCCGGGAACTGCAGCCGCTGTGCACCAGTGACATCGGGCTGCAAATGGTCAGAGATTTGTTCCAGGCGCAAGCATAGAAGTTAGAGAGAAGAAGGAGGGAACGAGAATATGGTAATGGAAAGAGTAGCCCCCGCAAAACACGGAACCCGCCCCGGGTTTCACAGTTGTCTTGATATGAGCGTGGCTGATGTCGAGACCAGTCTGCAGGGCGTCAATTACCCGGCAACTAAACATGACCTGCTACGACAAGGGGAGCAAAACGGCGCATCGGATGACGTCATGGCTTTCCTGAGACTGCTGCCGGAAGGTAAGTACCACCAGTTTCACGACATTGCCTTTATGGCGTGGTCATTTCTGCTGGTTTAATTAGAAAAAATGAAGAAAGAAGGATATAGAAGATGTCTGATACCCATTCCACGGTAAGTAGAAGAACATTCATGAAGGCACTGCGATTGCCCCAGCTTTTCAAGATTTAGATGATCTTGTAGCAGCAGGGAACAAAGGCCACAAGCTTCCTTGGTTTGTGAAACAAACAGACAAGCCGACTTCAGAAATTGATTGGCAAACAATGAAACGTTATGACAAACGTTTACAATTTAACCCATCGAAAGAACCAGGAAACGGATATGCCACGCTGGCTGCACAATGGGCTGCTGAGCAACGGCAGGACATGATCACACGCGTTCAATCCAACAAAGACGGAGCCACGCTCAAAGATCTTGGAGTAGTTTTAGCGTCATCCTATGGTTGGATACATGATGCGTATAGTTATTTCGATTTTTATACCAAAACTAGTCCTAGAGTTATATTGCCGGGTGCATTCTCCACTCCACAGGAAGCTGGACTGCCCAAATATCAAGGCAGTCCAGAAGAAAACGCCAAGATGATTCGCGCCGCCTTCCACTATTTTGGTGCGGCACATGTGAGTTTCCAAGAGTTGGATGATAACAGGCTCAAGATGATATTTGCCAATGATGAAGCAAATGGGAAACCATATGTTTTCGAAGATGCTGAGGTGCCTTCGGTTGAGAAAGATCGGTATGTTATTCCAAAAAGCTACAAATATGTCATTAGTTACCTTGTTGTGCAGAATATGTTTACCAACAAAACAGGGGAAAGTTGGGATGGTTATCTTGGCGGTGCGGCAGTAGCGAAGGCGTACTCTGAGCTTAATTTTATGCAAGGAAGGGTACTGACCTTTCTTAGAGCATTAGGGTATGGAGGGGCGGGAAGCAATCCTGGTCATGTAAATGGTTTTGCAGTACTAGGTGGTCAAGGAGAGCTTGGGAGGGCAAATTTATTGATCCATCCTGTTTATGGGATGGTTGGGCGCGTACCTAATATGGTGCTAACTGATTTACCAGTGCCAACAGAAAGCCCAATTGAATTTGGGGCAATGCGTTTTTGTAAAACCTGCAAAAAATGTGCCGAACTTTGCCCGAGTAACTCTATAAGCCTAGAGACTGAACCATCATGGGAGACAACCGGTCCGTGGAATGCCGGTGGCGTTAAGACATGGTATGCCGATTGGAAGACCTGTTTACCGTATAGAAATATGAGGTACGCAGGACTTTGCGGTAACTGCCAAGGCGTATGTGTATTTTCAAAGTTTGATGAAGCAAATATTCATAACATCATTAAAGGAACTGTAGCAGCTACCGGCATATTCAGTGGATTCTTCAGGAACATGGACGATGCATTCGGCTATGGAAACTTGAGCAACGAGGACTGGTGGAATAGAGAAATCCCTAATAAATACGATGCTACGAATGGTAGATGGTGGTAATTAAAGATATAAAAAGGAGGTTTTATGTCTAAGTTTCATTCAACGGTAAGCAGCAAGGCTTCCTGAAAACAGATCTACCAGAAAAGGAAAACACGAGGTCGGGACTAGTCCTGACCTCGTGTAGTTTATAGTCCATTCTACCTATCCCACTCGCCCAACAACCTCTGGCAGGTGCCATCAAAAGGCATCTGACCGTCAGAGATAGAGAAATTGTTGACAGAAAACCGGAATGCTGAGGGCATCGGCTTTGTGTTCGGTTGTTAGACGTTATCGGGGTCATTATACTAGTATTCTTGACGCAGGCATAAGCTGATAACCATGGAGACCGACTATGTTGATCGATGACATCAAGGCAATTATTGCGGCAATCCCTGCACGGATTGAAGAACGAAATAATCTTTACTCTTTTGGATTTATCGTCGCGGAACGAAAAGCCTTTTTATCTACCAGGAAGCTGACATATATGGCGATGTTCCGGCTTAATGAAATTGAAAAAGAACTGCAATACAGTGAAATGTTGAAAGAAACAGGATCAGGGCTTAGCAGCAGTGAAAGTGGAACAAGCCCGGGACTGGGTTTTAAAATGGAGAAGTATAAAGCAACAACCGGGGCAAGGAAGGGCGGTATTACCGAACAGTCGATGCTTTTTGGCAAACGATATAATTACAACTTTGATTATTCCAAACTTCGTACGCAGATAGAGGATGCGGTGAAGAAAGCCGGTTACAGCTTCAAATATCATGTCATGCCACTCACATAAACAAAAAAGTATACACAAAAACATTGAAGCCGTGACATTAGACCCTTATAATGGCAACAATATGGCTGAAAAACGCCCGGTCAACCCGCCGCGCCGCACTGCTATCGCCTGGTGTATCATCACACTGGCTTCGATATTTGGTATTTTCAATACCGTTCTTTTTGGTATCGATGGTTTTGATGGCGGTTTTGCTCTTGCCTTTGTTTCCATCTTTGTTTTCATCATGGGGATCATTATAATGGTCATTTATTTCCGGCGCGCCAGGGCGCTGGATAAAATGATTAAAGGCGAGAATTTGCTGGCGCACTGGACTTATTCTGCTAACGAATGGCGCGCTTATGCTGAACGTGAGCATCGTGAACAGGTGGAGACGAACCGTGCGATGTTCATAATGATTTCAGTGATAGCGGTTATCGTCGGCGTCATTTTTGTTATCGCGGTACCTGACTCACTGATGTCGACCCTGATCTCTATTGGCGGCCTCATCATTATTATCGGTTTCACAGCCGTCTTTGTAACCTGGTACCGAAGGTCTCAGAACCAAAAGTATATCGGTGAGGTGTACATCAACCGCGACGGCGCATATATCAACAGGGAGTTGCACACGTGGACAGGTCTGGGTGCCAGGCTGGAAAACGCTTCAATGGATGACAAACATCTGGGACAGGCGATAATGAGTTTTGGGTATTCGGCTCCGGGCAGGTATAACCGGTATTTTTACAACGCCAGAGTGCCGGTGCCGCTGGGCAAAGAGAAAGAAGCAAAAGAGGTGTTAGACAAGATAATTAAGTCCCACCTGAATGTTTCCGGAGCCTCAACAATCTGACTCACAACCGAATTTCATTTTTAAAGCAGCAAATCACATAAAAAATCGGAGGAGTGAACATGGCTTTTTGCAGCAATTGTGGTACCAAATTGGAAAACAACCCGCGGTTTTGCGGTTCGTGCGGCGCCGCTACTACCGTCTCTCAACCATCAGCACCTGAAACAGCGCCCCGTCACGTGACGGCGCCGGAACCCGCTCCTGCTGCGGTGTATCCGGCTGATACCCGGCAGGTGATCACCGCCTTACCCCAGATCAAGAAAGCCAAATTTGGGATACCTGAAAACTACACCATGGTTTTTACCGCCGATTCACTCATTTTTGCCAAGTTATCCAATGATGTGATCAAAGATGTGATACGGCAATCGCAAGCGGAAAGTAAGGCGGCAGGCAAGGGATGGATGGGGAAAATCGGCGACCAGATGAAAGCCTTTGCCAATGCTCATCTGCGGTACATGGACATGAACCCCGACACCATACTGGCGGAGGACAAAGCTAATTTTGCTATCCTGCATGCCAGTATCAGCAGCCTGAAACTCAAACGGAAGTTCCGGAGTGGTGATGATGATGGTCCGGGCGAAGAATACCTGGAGATGGAATTTGAGACTGCCAGCGAGAAGTACAAATATCAGAGCGGCGGAGATTTAAACGAAGTGGTAAAGATACTGGAGCATTTTTATAAAGCCAAAATCAGGAGTTAACCATGAACACCAAGAAGTTTACAATCCTGCATTCCAATGACATGCATGGTGATTTCCTGGCTGAGGTGGCGGCGGGGGGCGGCAAGCTGACCGGGGGGCTGGCCTTGTTATCCGGCTATATCAACAAAGTGCGGCGTGAAGAAGAAAACGTTTTATATGTTATCGCCGGTGACATGGTGCAGGGCTCGTTGATCGACGCTGAATACAAAGGCTTGTCAACTATGTCCATCATGAACTACCTGGCGCCGGACGTGGTGACCCTGGGCAACCATGAATTTGATTATGGCCTGCCGCACCTGTTGTTCCTGGAAAAGGTAGCAAATTTCCCTATCGTCAATGCCAATCTATACATCAAACAGTACCATAAACGATTGATGCAACCGTTCCATATTATTAATAAGGCCGGGTTCGATATTCTTTTCACCGGAATAGTCACTGAAAAAGTTATTGATGCCATCAAGAAAGACAAATTGATCGGCAGCTTTGTAAGTTTAGAGGATGCCAGCCGGGAGGTGGGGGTGATCACCAACGCCTATAAGAATGATGATATTGACCTGACTATACTTTTGACCCACATCGGTTTTGAATCCGATATCGAACTGGCTAAATTGCTGAACCCTGAGTGGGGAGTGGATATGATCATCGGCGGACACTCCCACACCGTGTTGGAACAACCGGCGAAGGTAAATGGAATCCTTATCGCTCAGGCGGGTGTGGGATCAGATCAAATCGGCAGGTTTGATATCGTTGTTGATGATGACACCAATTCAATCGTTGAGTATAAATGGCAGTTGATTCCCATAGAGGATGGCATTGCTGAACCCGATGCAGAACTGGCTAAATACATCGATTCACTGAAAACAGAAGTAGATCAGAAGTATAATACGCTTATCTGCAAGTTCACCGGAACGATGACTCATCCCAAACGTGAAGAAGAAACAGCGCTAGGTAACCTTTTTGCTGATGCGCTGGCGGATATGTCTGAATGCGACGTTATGCTGGTGGGTTCCGGTTCAATCAGAAAAAAAGAACTTGGCCCAATAGTGACACTGAAAACCTTCCGGGAAGCCTTTCCTTATGAAGACTATCTTAAACGTTTTGTGATTACCGGTGCCCAGCTTAAGCGTATATTCGGCCATATCATGCGCCCGGCTAACCGCAACGGTGAAGGTGAATGCTACCAGGTGAACGGCAGGATCAAAGCGATATACGATGATAAGACCGAACAACTGGTGAGTTTAACTTTCAACGGCCAGCCAGTCGGCGAGGCAGACCGTCTGAGTATCGGGCTCATCGGCTATCACGTCAGTAACTGCGATGCATATTTGAATATCAGCCTGGAAGAACTTCAGGCAACAGGCGCCGGCAAACTTATCTCCACGTCGGTGCCGGAGGTGATGGAAGAGTATCTGACCAATCACCAGAATATCGGACGCAAGGTTGAGGGGCGGCTGGTTTATAAGTAGGTTAACAGCCAGCATAAAATGATCGCCACGAATAATAAAAAGGGGCGGGAGCCAAGCTCCCGCCCCTTTTTTGCCGTTCGATTTGTTGATTAAACTTCGCGGAATTCACCCTCGACGGTGCCATCGTCAGCGGGCTTTTCACCGCCGTCGGTGCCTGGGGCGCTATCAGCACCGGGAGGGGGTGATTGAGCTTGTTGCTGGCTGTAAACGGTGCTGCCCAGCTTCTGCATGGCCTCATTCAATTCCTGAGTGGCGCTTTTGAGGGCGGCAGTGTCCGAACCTTGTAGAGCCTGGCGGACAGCCCCAATCTTGCTGGTGACCTCGGTTTTCAGGTCTTCCGGTACTTTATCCTTATTGTCATTGAGCATTTTTTCAGATTGGTAAGCCATAGTGTCACCCTGGTTCTTGGCCTCAGCCAGTTCCTTGCGGGCGCTGTCTTCGGTAGCATGGGCTTCGGCCTCGCGCTGCATCTTGGCAACCTCTTCTTTGGACAGACCGGAGGAAGCGGTAATAGTGATCTTTTGTTCCTTGCCGGTGCCCTTATCCTGGGCTTTTACCGACAGGATACCGTTGGCGTCAACATCAAAAGTGACCTCGATTTGCGGCAGACCACGGGGGGCAGGCAAGATGCCATCCAGCATAAAGCGGCCCAGAGTACGGTTATCAGTGGCCATGGGACGTTCGCCTTGAAGCACGTGGATTTCCACACTTGGCTGATTGTCTCCGGCGGTGGAGAAAACCTGACTTTTAGAGGTAGGGATAGTGGTGTTACGCGGGATGAGGGGAGTGGCCACTCCGCCCAATGTCTCGATACCCAGGGTTAACGGAGACACGTCGAGCAGCAGGACATCAGATACCTCGCCTTTAATGACACCGGCCTGAATGGCGGCCCCGATGGCCACTACCTCGTCCGGGTTGACGCTCATATTAGGTTCTTTGCCGAAAAATTCTTTAACTTTGGCGCGAACAAGCGGCATGCGTGTCTGTCCGCCGACCAGAATGACTTCATCGATCTGGGCGGTGGTCTTGCCAGCGTCCTGAAGCGCCTGGCGGCAGGGTCCCATGGTTTTTTCTACCAGGTCGGCAACCAACTGCTCCAGCTTGGAGCGGGTCATGGTGATATTGAGGTGCTTGGGGCCGGAGGCATCTGCAGTGATGAACGGCAGATTGACCTCAGTCTGCTGCACGGTCGACAACTCCACCTTGGACTTTTCGGCCGCCTCTTTGAGGCGCTGCATGGCTGTCTTGTCTTTGGACAGGTCAATACCCTGATCCTTTTTGTATTCGGCAACCAGCCAGTCGATAATCTTCTGGTCGAAATCGTCGCCGCCAAGGTGGGTATCACCGTTGGTGGATTTCACCTGGAATGTGCCTTCGCCCAGTTCCAGGATAGAGACGTCGAAGGTACCGCCACCAAGGTCATAGACGGCCACTGTCTCCTCTTTTTTCTTATCTAAGCCGTAAGCCAAAGCCGCGGCGGTGGGTTCGTTGACGATACGTAGGACCTTAAGACCGGCGATCTGGCCGGCGTCCTTGGTGGCTTGACGCTGGGCGTCATTGAAATAGGCCGGAACCGTGATAACTGCCTCGGTAACGGTTTCGCCCAGAAAAGCCTCGGCATCAGCCTTGAGCTTTTGGAGAATCATGGCCGAGACCTCTGGCGGAGTGTATTCTTTGCCGCCGAGAGCCACTTTAACCTCATTATTGGGGCCTTTGATAACTTTGTAGGACTTCCGCTTGGCGTCCTCTTCTACCGGCAGTTCACGTCCGGCTGGCTCGCCCCACTTGCGTCCCATGAAACGCTTGATGCTGTAAATGGTATTATCCGGGTTTAAGACAGACTGATTCTTGGCTTGACGGCCGACTAAACGTTCACCGTTCTTATTGACGGCTACTACCGAGGGCACCAGTGTGCCGCCTTCGGCTGAGGGAATGACTACAGGCTCACCAGCCTGGATGACAGCCACTTCTGAGTTAGTGGTGCCGAGATCGATACCGATTACCTTGCCCATTTGTTGTTTATTCCTCCTTGCATTGACCTATTTGATTATACTGCCTGGAAATGCCAAGTCCCAAACCAGGTTTATGAAATATCCTCACAGGCTACTTTGACCTGCGCCTGCCGCAGCACCTTGTCCCGGTACATATAACCAGCCAGCAGTTCTTCAACAATAACGCCTTCTTCACCGGCGCAACGGAGTACGGCTTCATGGAGACTTGGATCAAATTGTTCTCCTACCGTTCTCATGCGGCTGACCCCCTCACGCTCCAACAACTGGAGGAATTTCTTCTCTATGAGGGACATACCCTGAACCCAGGATTCGCCAGCCAGGTTTTCCGGCACTGCCGCCAGAGCGCGGGACAGGTCGTCAAGCACCGGCAGCACTGAAAGAAAGGCCAAGCTCTTACCGAATCCCAGTGATTCCGCCTTTTCCACATCGGTACGGCGTTTGTAGTTGATGAAATCAGCCTGGGCGCGTTTGAAATTATGTAGATTTTCCTCAGCACGTGCTTTTTCCTGTTCCAGCGATGCCTGGACGCTGTCAAACTCTCCCTGGATATCATCTTCTGCGACTGTTTCGTGTTTATCCCGTACCATTTATTACCCCTTGTAAAAAGATAGTTTCTATCTAAATAATACCGCTATCCGCGACTTAGAACTAATCCAGTTCAGGTTTCGTTTTCAGTCTGAGAGTCGGGTTGCCGACCGTACAATTCGGCGACCAGTGCGCTCATTACCAGCGATAGGTAGCGCACTGCGGCGATAGTCTTTTCATAATTCATCCGTGTCGGGCCGATGACGCCAAGGGTGCCGCGAGCCTCATCGGCCAAACCATAGCTGCCGAGCACTACTGAGTAATCTCGGATAGTCTCCTCACGATTCTCCTGGCCGATATAAACCTTGATGTCCTGGCCTTCAAATTCAGCCTCACCCAGCATCTTTCCCAAACGCCGATTTTCCACCAGTTCCATAAGAGACTGAGCGCGATGGTTCCGGGTGAATTCTGGCTGTTCCAGCAGGTAGTTCAGGCCGTCCAAGTAAGGTTCCTCATTGGTTTGCTGGTCCTCGGCATGGAGCATTTTGACCACGGCGTCGCGAACTTTTTTCTCATTCTCATTGAGAAACAGATTGCTTTTCTCAATAACGGTGTGCGATTGTCCGTCAAAAGCTTCGTTCAACTTTCCAGACATGCCGTTGAGTTCAAATTGTCCAACGGGAGCATCAAAACTGACCAGTTGTTGTCTAACACGCGCGCCGCGCATGATGAGCACCGCCAAAGCCAGGCTTTCCTGCAACACCACCAGTTCCAGATGATGGTATCTTGCGCTGACCTGTTTAGGCTGAGTGACGATGGCAACATTGTGTACCCGCTGGGATACCAGACCGGCTGCCAGCGACAGCCAATTTTCCATTTCCTTTTCTACCTGGTGAAACAGGTGGTTGATAAGAAGTTGGTCAGTAACTGGCATCCGAGCATTCTTGATACTCTCCACATAGTACCGGTAGCCTTTGTCTGATGGGATACTACCAGCAGAGTGGTGCGGCTTAAGAATATAACCCTCTTCTTCCAGGCGCACCATTTCGTTTCTGACCGTGGCCGAACAAACATCAATACCGCATTCAGCTAGAACCGCTGTCGATGACACCGGTGCGGCGGTTTCAACGTACTGCCGGATGATACTCGAGAGTATTGTTTCAGATCTAGTGCCAAGCATCTTTTTATACCTATTAGCAATCTATCATGTTGATTGCTAATCAATGCAATTTAACACTTTTAAGGTGATTTTGTCAAGGTTATAGAGAGAATCAGGGTGAATTTCGATGAGTGGATAATGCTATCTTGTTTGATGGCCTTGCTGATTAGATCACTGGAGATTCTTAATTTGGCACATAGGTTATAATGGAAGTATGAGAAAAACAATAATGGTGACAGTAGTTATGCTAAGTCTGCTGCTAATGCAGACTGCCGGTTGTGCGCGTAATGTGCCGGAGCCACAAGCTTCGCTCGGGGTGACACCAACAGTAGACATGAATGATCTGGTCATTGCGGGGGGTAATTTGAGTCAGGAAGAGGCGATTGTCATCGCGGGTGCTGAAATTCCTCAAGGTATCATGCTGAAGGGTACTTTTTCCGGGAACCGGATTGATAGTACCTGGATTGTACGCTGCTCGTTTATACACAATAGCGTAAACGGTGAAGAACTGGGCTGGACACAAGGTGAGGAAACGAGATTTTTGAATGCCGGAATCCTGCCCCAGAACATTTTTCGCTACCTGACCTTTGAAATAGACGCTGAAACCGGTAAAGTATTGACTCGCACCGCGTCGGACTCTTTAGTGATAGAAGCAGTGACCGGCAGTACTGTTAACCCTTCTTGCGGTTGTGAATAGGTCTGAGGTAGGGTGAACGGCGGTGATGCGCTTTGACCCCTTGCCCCGGCCTTGTTATAATCGCAGCATGGAAATTAAATACCTCGGACACTCCTGTTTTCGGATAAAAGGCAAAAATACTATTGTTATTACTGACCCCTTTGCGCCGGAGCTGGGTCTGACTTTGGGCAAGCAGACGGCTAATATCGTGACGGTCAGCCACCAGCACCTGGGCCATAATTTCATAGATGGGATCGGTGGTGCGCCCCGAGTTGTCAGCAAGCCGGGTGAATATGAGATCGGCGATGCCATAATTATCGGCCTGTCAACATTCCATGACGCTGAAAAAGGCATGATTCGCGGCAAAAATGTCGTCTTTGTCATTGAGATGGACGAACTCACCATCTGCCACCTGGGTGATTTAGGCGTAGCTCTCAAGGACGATGAGATAGAAGAATTTGGTAAGGTTGATATCCTGATGGTGCCGGTGGGCGACATGAGTGCCTTAAACGCCGCCGCGGCGGCGAGGCTGGTGCGGCAGATTGAACCGTCTATTGTCATCCCCATGCATTACAAACTGCCGGAAAGTACCCGGGAACTGGAACCGGTTGAACGTTTCCTGTCTGAAATGGGGTCTAGTCCGGTTACACCGCAGCCGAAGCTCAACGTCAGCCGCGCCAACTTGCCGCTTTCTATGCAGGTAGTGGTGCTGGAAACTTAAAAGCTAATGGTCATGTAAAAAGACCCACCAACACCGTTGAGTGGGTCTTTTTGTTAACAACATAAAGTACGATGGTTGCTAGAGGCGAATAGTCCCCCATTCAGTCTCGTAGCCCAGATAAACAAGTGCACAAGTGATAACAATCAAACAACCTATCATTTCTTTTTCCGTCTCCGCTCTGGTCTTTTTATTATACTTATCAAAGCGCATAAGTTATGCCATGTCAATGCCTGCAATTACCATAAAATAATACTCTTGGCTCGAACGGCGCGAATTCGCACATACGGACATTTTAGTGACTAGACATAATAAAATATGTTTGTTCAGGACTATTGATTTGGCTTAACAAACAGATTAGTATCGTATCACAGACGGGAATTGACACAGAAGAAGTATGTTATGTTCTCCGCATTGGTTGTTTGTAGAGTTGGGTGTTAATAATGAACCGGTCTTTTTAGGCCGGTTTAACTAATTGTGTTGTTAGAGAGGAAACAAGGTGAACACATGAAAAACAGTTCAGTCGGACTTGCAAGAGAAGATGAAGGAATGAAGATTTTAAAGCAACCGTTGCCTGTCATCTTGGATGAATTGGAATGTCATATCAAAAATGTTGAAATTGCATTAGAGAGGGCTGAATTGGCGGCCAGGACCGCAAAAGAAGCCTCTGAATCTGCTCATATGGCCTCATATTTAGCCGAAAAACGTGCTGAGGAGGCCAAAATTGCTGGTGAAAATGCGGCCTTGGACGCTACCCGTGCAGCGATGGGTGCCGCAACCAAAGCTGAAAACGTGGCCATTGCTGCTCAAATGCTAGCCGAACAAGCTGCAGCCAAAGCCGAACAAATCCGAGCCGAAATCAGAGCTGCAATTGAATCTTTAAGGAATAATGCAGACGAAGCTATTACCAGGATGGAACGGGCGCTTGCTGAAGTTAAGACTTCCGCGATGAAGGCTGCGGCAGAAGCGGAAGCTAAAGCTGAGGCTGCTGCTGTGAGAGCTGAGCAAGCGAGCACTGGAGCTAAGTTGGCGGCAGAACGTGCTGCTAATGAAGCCGGAACAAAGGCTGAATCCGCGATACAAAAAGCCGAAGAAGCGCTTTTCCGTACTCTGGTAAAGAAAGTACTATCATCTGGAGAACTGACAACAATAATTATTCTGGCAGTATTAGGCTCAATAGTGGCAGCCGTTACTATCAGCCTAGGTCTGTCAGCGTTAAAATAGCCGGATGAGTGGAAGAGTGTCATGCGGCATATAGCTGGTGCCGGGGATCTAACAATCGAGAATCATTTTAGAAGCTTCTCATGTTGGATATGCCTTTAGTCTTAAGCAGAAAACAATCAAAATGATCCCAAACCATTAAGATAGGTGATACCAGCCAATAGACAAAAACTAGCATCTCTGGTAGCGTTGTTTGAATTTGAATATAATAAATTAACGCTAATTCATAATTAAGATTATATGTAGATATTACGAGATCCCGCCCTCCCCCCGCCGCTAACGCCTATGGTATTATTGGCTCAATGCGTTACGCTATTATTGCCGATATTCACGCCAATCTGGAAGCCCTAACAGCGGTTGTGGCTGACATTGAAAGCCGCGGTCAGATTGATGAATACTGGGTACTTGGCGACATTACCGGTTATGGCTCAGATCCCCGTGCCTGTATCGAAATCGTTAAGAACCTGTCTGACACGGTAGTTGCCGGCAATCATGATTTGGCGGCTGTCCGGCGGCATACCGGCCAATCCTTCAATTTCAATGCTGACGCTGCTGCCGCGGTTCATTGGACTGAAACGCAGCTCACTGCAGAAGATATCACTTATCTGCACTCACTGCCTCTTACCATCGAACGGAGAGGTTTTACTCTGGTGCACGGCAGTCCCTGCCAACCGGACCGGGAATATGTTTCATCAGTTCATGTAGCACACCAGAACTTCAGCCAATTGAAAACACCCCACGCTATGGTAGGCCATACTCATCAGCCCGCGATTTTTAAGCAAGAGGACGACGGCGGTACGGTGTATCTGCCTTTTCATCCAGGTGCCGGAGTAATGCTTCAAAAAGGACGATTTATCATCAATCCCGGCAGCGTCGGGCAGCCGCGGGATGGCGACCCTCGAGCAAGTTATACTGTTTATGACAGTGACACGGCTTGCATAAGGCTTTTCCGGGTGGACTATGATATTGCCGCCACTCAAGCCAAGATCAAGTCTCAAAACCTGCCGCTGTATCTGGCTACCCGTTTGGAGAAAGGGTTATAGTCTGATGACTACGTCGCCACCACCTCTTTCTTTGATGGCTGAGACTCGTGCCTTGTTGGAACGTTTTGGTGTCAGCGCCCGTAAAGGTCTGGGGCAAAACTTCCTTATAGATCGTGGCGTATTGGATAAGATCATGGCTGCAGCCAACATTGGCAGTGATGACACCGTCGTCGAGGTTGGCCCCGGGTTAGGTATCCTGACCAAAGCCCTAGCTGAGCGTGCCGGAAAAGTTATCGCCGTCGAAATTGATCGTGATCTGGTGGCTTTGTTACGGCAAACGCTGGCTGAAACTCCTGCGGTTGAGATTGTCTCCGGAGATATCATGGAAGAGTCACCGTCATCTCTTGCCGGCGATGCACCTTATTATAAAGTGGTTGCCAATCTGCCTTACTACATCACATCGGCGGTGCTGCGGCATTTTCTGGAAGCGCAGCGGCAACCCCGGACGCTCACGGTTATGGTTCAGAAAGAGGTTGCCCGGCAGATTACGGCTAAACCGCCTGAGATGAGTCTGCTCTCCATCAGCGTGCAGCTATTCGGTAAGCCGAAAGTAGTGAGCTACATTCCCGCTGGAGCCTTCCATCCGCCGCCTAAAGTGGCCTCAGCGATACTTCAGATAGAGGTATTACCTGAGCGCCGCCTGTCATCGGAAGATGAGAAACAATTCTTCAAGCTGGCGCGGGCTGGTTTCGGCACCCGGCGCAAACAACTGGCTAACGCCCTTTCCGGCGGTCTTGACCTTGAAAAGATGATCATAATTGAATTACTTCAAAAAAGCGGCATAGACCCGGCGCGGCGCGCCGAAACACTGACTATTGAAGATTGGTTGCGCCTTCTGGCCTCCTGGAAGGAGGGATATGTTTAAAATTACCGCTCCGGCCAAGATCAACCTGGCGCTGGAAGTTTTGGCTAAACGTTCCGACGGCTACCATGAGATCAAGAGCGTAGTTCAGACTATTGATCTGAGTGATGAACTGGACTTTGAGCCTTGTGACCATCTGGCCATTACCGCTGATTTGCCTGGTTGGGACGGTGCCAAAAGCCTGATTTATAAGGCAGCGCAACTTCTGGCACCTTACTGCCCAGTGCCATATGGTGCGCTCATCCGGGTTAGGAAGCGTATCCCGTTAATGTCGGGGCTGGGTGGTGATTCCTCTGATGGTGCATCAGCACTGATGGGTCTTAATCGCTTGTGGGGTCTGGGTCTGGGACAGGGGGCTCTCATGGAAATAGGAGCAGCCCTGGGTTCTGACGTGCCGTTTTTCTTCTGTGCCGGGACAGCGATGATTGAAGGACGGGGAGAACTGGTGGCTCCGCTACCAGCACTGCCACCGGCATGGGTAGTGCTATTAGTTCCGCCAGTTACTCCGGAGAACGGCAAGACAGCCCGCCTTTACGGTAATCTCAAACCAGCAGAGGACTTCAGCGACGGAGTCAGGACAGAAGATATGGTTGATTCACTCATCAAGGGTGGTGACATTGACGCCGCCTTTTTCGGCAATGCTTTTGAACGGGCAGCGGGGGTGTTGTGGCCGGAAATTGAGGAATATCATTGGCGTTTTCTTGAGGCAGGGGCTTACCACGTTCATCTTTCCGGCGCCGGTCCGGCGCTTTTCAGCCTGCATCGGGATAAGGCAGAGGCAGAGAAGGTTTATCGCACGCTCAAGGGGAGCAAATTGGAAACATACCTGTCGCGGACTATCGGGCATTTATCCTAAGCGCTGCTAAATCCACAACTGGCTACTTGACAGTTACCGGCCATAAACCGGTAAAAGGAGACAGCGCCAAGAAGAATAACAGATGCAGTGCCAGGAAAACGCCGATGCCCCAGTAAACCTTCTTTAGACGCCCGCGCTCCCGGCCCCACTCGATGGCTTTTTCCATTAAGACAGCCAGTCCCAGCACCACCCCACCGACAATAGGCGCAAAGTAAAAAATATAAGTGATGCGGTCGGTGATGAAACCGATTACTATCCAGACGATCAGCGTGGCGAATATCCAGGCGGCGGCAAAGAAAGCGGCTTCATGCTTCTTGCGGAGACCAAGCCAGGTGGTATAGCCGAAGATAGGCAGCGTCAGCGCCCAGGTGGTTGGATTGACTGCGCTGATGTATTGCGGGTTCCACCAAAAGGGCATTACTTGATAACCCAGCACCCATTGCCACGGGTGAACTGCTGAGGGATGGCTGGAGTTGGCAAAGGTGATGGTGGTGGGTATGCTGATAAGTGTGCCAGCGCGGGTGAGGGGATTCTGCCATTCACCGATCAGAACCCATTCCAATCCTGATATAAGCAATATACCAGATGCGTAAGCTATCAGAGCGGATAAAGCCAGGGTCAACACCTGATCGCGGCGGAATAAAAGCCAGTGTAACCCTATAGCGGAGACTCCAAAAATGGCGGTGAGTTTGCATAACGCGGCTAGGGTTAGAAAGGCGATAGATAGAGGATATTTTCTGGATAGGTAAGCCCAGAACCCGCCCAGCATCAGGGTTATGGAAAAGATATCGAGCATGGCTACGCTGGCCATGAGGAAGGCTGAGTTTTCAAAAGCGAAGAGTGCTGTGGTGACATTTGTTACGGTATTTGAGAATTGAAAATGCCGGCAAATGCGGTAAAAAAAGAAGATACCCAATAGGCCGAATATTATCGGCATGATGCGCCAGCCGAACTGATTGTCGCCGAAAATCTGCATTCCGGCGGTGATGAACAACTTAGCCAGTGGCGGGTGTTCCGGCTGGTGTAACGCTCCCTGTTGCAGGTAATCCCGCGAGGCTTCTATATAGTATTGCTCGTCCAGCACCAGGTCATTGGGAAACCACATCAGCCCCAGGTGCAACAGCGCTGAGGCGATGATAATAATAGCTACCCAGGCATGCTGCCAGCGCTGAAAACGAAAGAAATTCTGCTTAAGGCTTCTCATAAAGATACCGATATATAGTCATAACGACGCTGGTGTGTCAATGTTAGTCTAGGAGGTGGCGATGGCGATACCGTTCAGCAATACCAGCCTCTTTTCAGCCGGGTGTATATATCACCTCGAAGTTGCAAGCAGGTATATGCAAAAGTAGCGAAGAATCAAAATAATCCTTTACATTGAACGATGATTCAAGATATTATATCTCATCACCTCCATTATCCCGAAAATAAACTTAAAGGGAATTCTGATGGCCGTCAAAGTAGTCACCGATACCACTGCCGACCTACCGCCCGCTATAATCGCTGAATTGGATATTAAAGTCGTACCGTTGTATGTCCGGTTCGGAAAACAGGTGTATAGAGATGGGGTTGATATCAGCCATGAGGATTTCTATACACGGTTACCGGTGGACCCAGTGCATCCCAGTACATCCCAGCCGTCGCCCCAGGATTTCCTGGAGGTATATGAGAAGCTGGATAAAAATACGGATGGTATTATCTCCATTCATATTTCAAAAAAGCTCAGCGGTACCTATGATTCGGCAATTCAGGCAAAACAGATGATGGCCGGCAAAGTGCCTATTGAGGTTATTGACTCTTTGTCAGTTTCCATGGGCTTGGGTCTATTGGTCGTGCTTGCCGGCCGGATGGCGCAACAGGGTGCCAGTCTGGGTGAAATCAAGGATGCAGTCGAAAATGCTGTTCCCCGGATGCATCTGATGGGCATTTTTGACACCCTTAAATACCTGGCAGCTGGCGGACGTATCGGCAGAGGCAAGGCACTTCTGGGTTCCGTTCTGAATGTTAAACCATTATTGGCTATAAAAGAAGGTGAGTTTGTACCGGTGGGCCAGGTTAGAAGCCGGGAAAAGAGTATCGAGCGCCTGGTTGATTGGGCTAAGGGTTTCAATAATGTTGCGGCGCTTGCAGTCGCCCAAAGTACTACTCCTGATGAAGCTGACGTGCTGGCCGGACGTCTGGCGGTATGTCTTCCCAGAGAAAAGATCATGATCTGCCAATTAGGGGCGGTATTGGGAACTCATGCTGGCCCGGGCACCCTGTGGGTTGCGGTTTTAACTTCAGATTAGCCAGCTGCGTTCCTGTATTTGTAAGTTCCGTTTTCTTAATAATTGCTGTTGTTTGCCGATACTATGAGTCACCAAGACACTTTTCTTTTAATACGATCGTCTCGTCGTACAATGGCGCTGGAAATCAAACCTGACGCCTCATTGGTAGTGCGGGCTCCCAGACGCACTTCTTTGGAACAGGTTCATCGTTTTATCGGAACACACAGTGAGTGGATCAAACTCAAACAAGAAGTTGCGCTTGAACGTCCCCACCCCGAACCTAAGATGTTCATTGACGGTGAAGAGTTCTTATATCTTGGGCATATCTGCCGATTACGGCTGATTGATATTGTCGTGCCGCCTGTCGCTTATGACGGCGATCTTCTTCTATCAACTGGGGCTCTACCGCGAGCTAGAGATGTGATTATCAAGTGGTATAAGTCCCGGGCGCGCCAGATCTTTACTGAACGTGTTATTCATTATGCTGCGCTGATGGGGTGTCAGCCCTCTGCCCTGCGGATAACCAGCCCGGAGCGGCGCTGGGGTTCATGCGGCGCAGGCGGGGGACTCAATTTTAACTGGAAAGTGGTCATGGCACCTCAGGAAGTCATTGATTATCTGGTGGTCCATGAGCTGGCGCATCTCAAGCATCGCGGCCATTCCCGGGAGTTCTGGGATTTTGTTAAACGCTTTTGTCCGGAATTCCGTCAACGGCAATTGTGGCTTAAAAATAATAGTTATCGGTTAGAAATCTGACCTGCAAGACGGCTCACTGTTGATTTTACTCTTGCCAGCGGCAGTGGGAAAATTTTAGATATTAAGATCATGCGTGTGAAACTGCATACGTATCGCTCAACACTTCGGCCATGAGCGATGCAAATGCATGTGGTTCTTCAAAACTGGGACGGTGTCCAGACGATTTGAATACAATCATTTCTGTAAAAGGTGCATCAAGAGTTTCGAACCATTCATTGGCGAGTACGGCCCGTCCCCTGGCTTCGTAATTGCCAATAACCATATAGACTGGGATGCCGAGTTTGGGTACATCTCTTCGAAAGTCGATATCCTGCAACTGCGGGTATAGAACTGCAAAGGTGTCAAGAAATCCCCGCAACCCGTTTACCTTATCCATCAGCGTGTTTTCAGGAACGAATAGGTTAGCTGGCATCTCCTTGTTAGTGCCGCTCATTGAGTAAGAGTTCCAATCATGTTCGTAAGAGAGCGCCGGTTCATAGGCACGGAAATCATTATATGGAGGGGGTCCGTTCTTCCGTAAGATGGTTACCAGTTCGTCATTACCTGTTCGCTCTGCCCAGGCGAGGGTATCCTCGTAGAACATTATATCCGTTTCTCGCGGACTCACCATCTGCCCGGTCCCAATGTAGGCATGATAGAGTTCGGGATGCTGTTGTGCAGCCAGCACACCCGGTATTGTTCCCCACGAGTTACCTACCAGATAGATCTTGCCCTCGTTAAAACGGTTCCGGAGATAATTGGTTAGTTCAATCGTATCGGCCACCATCTGGCTTAGGGTTAATGTCTCTTGTGGATCAAGCGCTGAATATGATTTACCGCTGCCACGTTGTTCCCATGTGACAACAACGAAATCATTTTCAAGCAAAGCGCCGCTCAGGCGCATGGCTCCAAGGTCTGTGCCACCAGGACCACCCGCCAGATAGAGCAGGACAGGATTATCAACGCTCTTTCCCCGAATCATTAACGCCTGGTCAGAGTTGCCAATTCTGACTGTAGTCAACTCAGTGACACTTCCAGGTAAGGGCTTGCCATCTGGGCCTAAAATTGGTTCGGTATGCGCAGGTTGTGCGATAAAGAAAGTGAACGCGATAAGTGCAAGCATACCGAGACTGGTGAAGATCTGCCCGATACGCCCTACCACACCTATTCTACTGCGTCCTAGCTGCATTGCGATCATAACCCCAATCACAACTCCTAGAATCATTGGTAATATGACGATCAATGCATGAACGCCACGTCCAAGCACAAAGGCGATGATTCCATAGGTTGTCCCGAGGTGGATGCCATCAACTGTTGGGCCATCTGTGCCGAGGCGTACGAGTTCGAACACGATGATGAACACCGCTGGCATCACCAGCATGCTCCAGCGTGTTTTTGTAAAGAAACCGCCGACTATACCTATCACAAGTGCCCCAATTAAGGAAACAAGAGCTTCAGAAGCGGTAATCGGGCCGCGGGGAGTGAGCCATGCACTCAATAACCCAGATGCTGCTGCAATCCCAATTGCCACACCTATTCTGTGGTGCCAATTAAGCCAAGAGCCTTTAGAAGAAAACTGTGTCATACTGAACCTCCATACCCTGCACTTAGCAAATCAAAGTGACTTAAAGTATTCTTTTACATCGGTGCGCATCAGGTAAACCATCTGAAGTATACCTATAGCTGTGCCAACCGGGAATGCCGGTAGACTGAGAGCTCCGTGGACGGTGCCTAGAACGCGTCCGTATTCCCGGCCTTTGAGAAGACCGATGCCTGAGATAATTCCGAGTGCCATATAGACGCACAAAATCAATATTCCAATACCTACACCAAATACTATCCAACCATGCATACCATCAATATAAGGGGTATCAGGATACCACCATGACTCCGGTGCCAGGGCGACAAACGCCAGGGCACTCATACCAATAAGAGCAAAGAAAGCAGTTATGAATTCCCAAACTGCGATTAAGATTACTAAATCAGGTTTTTTCATTGTTATGGCTCTCCTTTTGTCCTTCTGTTTATACGTTCAAAGTGTGTTCTTGTTTTAATCCTAGCACCTGGAGCTAGGAACCACTGCTAGAAACTCTTGGCAGGGGTTATTAACAAATAGGATGAAAGCCAAGGAATTTCCCATTTGGTGGCGGTTCATGTGCACTAGTATAAGCATCAGCTTTGGGTTATACACCGTGCGAAAGACTGGATTATTACTGGCCATTAGACTAGATTCAACCGAAATTGGTGTCTCCATCAAATTGGATTAGATTGGGGCCATCTCACCACCTCAGTCCTAGAGTTAGAGTATAATTGACTATAGCAAAGACCTGAAGTGTTTAGCTCGCCACAGTGATACTATAACGGGCTAATCTTAACCACTGGCGATTATACGACATAAAAAGAAAAACCCTTTACAAATGGGTGTTTATTTTGTTTACTGGAATTCAAAAGAATGATCCGGAGAGGCCAAAATAGAGAACCATATCTACGCTATTAACGGTATCTTTGGTTGGGTGCTGTTTCTTCTATCTCTAGTAGGTTATTTTGTTACGGTAAAACGTCTAGGTGAGAAGTGGGTGGCATGGCTGGTACTTGCAGCAGGGTGGATGTTTTTTGGTTTGGCGCAAACGGTTTTTGCATTGGTCGAAAGTGTCAATAGGGTGTTCATAATCTCCCTGTGGCTCAGTTCTTATATCTTAGTTTTCGCGGCCGTGGTGCTCATGTTTTTAAAGATAATTAGAATGCGACAGAAGAGGAATGGCTAATTACTGATGCTATCACGCGAAGATAATTCGGACAACCTGCCTAAAACATCGGCCGCATTATTGAAGGCTTCCCCAATCTTGCCCCATGCCTCTGAAGTTGACCTCAGACATAGTGACGACCTGGGAAAATGGCATAAGAAACTTGAGACTTTTTCTAGTTCATCCAGTGATGATATTAGGCTAGATGCAGTATTGAATCTAGCCGTTGAATTGATGCCCTTCCTAACAAAATCAGATTTCGTATCAAGTATCATAAGAGAGAGTAATTCAAGTGATTGGGTTATTAAATCAAAATATGGTGAACTCGATTCGTTGTCTGAACGAAACTGTCAACAAATAATGCTTAGCCTGCTGACAAGCCTGTTTGAACGTGATGACATGTATCTGCCCTGCCTGAGTAAACTAACATTACGTAATAAGACTCATTATCTTATGTGTATTCCATTGGTTAAACGCAAACAGATCTTGGGTGGGATTCTGGTAGTAAGGGCCTACGATGGCGCGGAATATGCGGAAAGTGAGTTGGCGGCAGCTTCCCTGCTAGGTCATTGGTGTAACATGAAGTTGGATGCTATTCACGGAAATGAAGACGGGGACACCCATCATCATGATGATCCAAAGATTATGGCACATTTGGCTGAATGTAGAGAAAAGGAGAGGCAGCGTATTGCAGCTGACCTTCATGATGGTGTGGCCCAATGGATGCTCGGTGTGGCTTATGATATCGATATATGCCGCGCCATGGCGGCCATTGGGAATATCCCGGAATTGAAGAAGTCGTTATCTTCGGCCAAAAAAACTATCCAGAAATGCACACAAGAGGTCAGGCGAGCAATTGCAGATCTGAAACCGGTTGAGATGGCAAAATATGGTTTGGTTGGCGCGATAAACAGCAAAGCTGAAGAATTCAATCGATACGGCATTAATTGTGTGGTTGCGCTGGGTTCTCAATTACCACCTCTTACTGATTCCGAGGAAAGAACCATTTATTGGATAGTTGAAGAAGCATTGAACAACGCCCGGAAACATGCTCAGGCAGATTCCATTACCGTCGATATAGCATCCGAATCAGATTCGTTGAATGTGACTATCATGGATAATGGGAAGGGATTTTCTAACAACAGCGTAGGACAACCCTCCCCACCACTTTTTACAAATGGCTTGAAGGGGATGCTCACCCGGGCCAGATTGATAGGGGCAGATTTGGTAGTTAACAGCAGTCCAGGTATTGGAACAGTAATTAAACTATCATTAAGGCTGAAGAAGTAATTAGCGAAGTTGGTTGAATTATGTCTGAATGCGTTGTTAAGACGCCAATTAGAGTGATGCTTGTTGATGACCATGAAGTCGTAAGGCAGGGTTTGCGCCGTGTCTTAGAGAACGAAGGTGGTTTTAAGGTTGTCGGTGAAGCAAAAAATGGACTTGAGGCGGTGAAACAAGCCCTGTCACTATTACCAGATGTCATTGTTATGGATCTGCATATGCCGCAAATGGATGGAATACAGGCTACCCGAGAGATTAAAAAAAAACTGCCAGATGTGGCGGTGCTGGCACTTACCATGTACGCAGATGATTTACTTCCAGAAGGTGTTGACGCTGGCATAGGCGGGTTCATGCTCAAGGATGGAGATAGTCACCAAATAGCCCAGGCGATACAGCAGATACATCAGGGAATCAATCCTGTATCCCCGGCCTTAAATAAAAAATTGCTTACCGAGTATTACAGACTCCATAAACAAAACTCATTAGCTCTGACGAACCGGCAAAAAGAAATACTGAAACTTGTATGCGAAGGTTTTGCTATTACAGCCATCTGTCACCAGTTATGCATCAGTTTGTCAACCCAGAAAAGGGAGATGCGTGAAATTTACAATAAGCTGGGTGTAAACAGCCGTGCACACGCGTGTTCGATCGCGATTAAAGCTGGTATTATCAAAATAGTCCACGACTAGTGATATCCCCCCCCGCCATTACCGGAATCACAATACTCAACATTGTTTGACTTGATGACCCATTTGGTCTATCTTGGAATGGTCAAAGGGGTCATTTATGTGGTCTATTTGGGTCAATCAACATATAAAGTCCCATCCGTGGGCCGGTGGACTCCGCCATCTTAATGAGTATGATGAGCTGTGGCATAAGCCGGTTTCCCTTGACCGTAAGTTCGCCTTGCTCTTGGGACTGTTGATATTGGTTCAAGCCGTGGACGCGTTGATGACCCAGTCTCTGGTTACTGTCGGTCTGGTCAAAGAGTCAAACCCATTTGTATCAAATATGATCGGTTCCGGCCTTTTTATACCCTTAAAGATTGCCGGTCTAATAATCAGTTCCGCTGTCCTGTGGTGGATTTACCGTCGCCTGCCACGTATCTGCATGATCATTTTGCTCAGCATGTTACTATTTTATAATGGCGTTCTTTTTTGGAATATGAGTGTATTGATGTAAAAACACTTATTTGACCGCTACGCTTCAATACCTAGCGGTATCTGTCATTTTTGATATGACGAGTGCGGTCGCGCTAAGTTGCCAGTGTTATTGAGGAATGTTTCCCTTCTGGCATCCTGTTCTGCTCTTCAATATCTTCATGGTGGCTTGGGTCTGGCGGTTGAGATCGTGAATGTCCACATCTTTTAATGTAGCTGCGAATTTACTTGTCGGGGATTGTTCCATGGTGACTTCGTTGAACACACTAAACGGATCATCGTTTTTTTCCTTTTGCTCTGGTATATTCTCACTCTCCAGTACCGTTGCCTCGGATTGAGAAGCGGAACTATTCTGCACTGTTACTAAATTGGGTGATACCCTGAGTTCAGCGGGTGCCGTTTTTTCCATCCCCGGTATTGATTGCGCCACCACTGCTTCTGGTTTTTCCGGTATTGCCACCGCTTGAATTGTGTCAGGTTTTGCAGGTTTGCGGACTTGTATATAGTCACCTAGTTCGTTGTCAAGGCCTATACCATTTTTATTTTCCCTCTTCGCTACTGGCCGCGAAATATTTACTTGCGAGGAATCAGAAATAGTTTTGATTCTGGATGTTGATACTGTTTGTCTGGTCCTATTGTTTGCCCGGCGTACCAATAAAAGAGCGATAAGGGCCACTAATATTAAGATAAGGCTGAAAAGTATTCCGGCAATAAGCGCCGAAGTGGGATCCGCCATTATGCTACTGATGTTCATATTACCCCTCAATTCATCATATTGAACATGAAAGCGACGACCACAGGAACAATCAATAGTGCAGCTCCGGTGATACTTAAAGTCACTGCCAGATAAAAGAATAATTTATAATAGTGGCCGCCGCCCGTCGCATAAACCGCAGTGGCGTTAGACACCGACAGGACCAATGATATTCCGATTACCATGAACTGTAATAAGCCTAACTGTCCGGAATCCGGTGTAAAAATACCGAAACTTGGTGCTCCTGGGACGCTGGAATTGGCTGGAAGTATCTCTCTCACCATATCTGAAAACTGACCGATAGTTTGGAAAATGAACAGCACCAGCACTACCAGGACAATGTGCATAATACCAGCCAACCAGGTGAAACCAGTTGCGATTGTGCTTCTTTTAATACGCAGCAGCGCGATCTTTAGCGCGAAAAACCCGGCATCGCGGCCAACTCTCTCAGCTTCCCCACCGATACTGATGCTGTCCAAAAAAATACGCACGCTACGGGCAACCATTTCTGACCCTGTTTCAGCGACGAACCGGTCCCAGCATAGTTTCGGTTCGATACCCGCCTGCAATCGGGTGTAAAGCAGTGTGGCGCTATCTTTCAGTGAAACCATTGACCTGAAATCGATCCGGGTTAAAGCCTCGTTCACTGTGATGTTGGTAGCCTGAGTAACGCCTCCCAAGGAGCGAAGGAAACCACCGATATCACTTTCGTACTTATCTATTTTGCTATCATTGATCATGCTGACCAATCCAAATGGAAATATACTGAGCCCAGCTGCAAGAACCGATATTCCTAAAGGCATATTCAATATATAGGTACCCGCACAGAGCACAACAGCCAGAGGGACACATATCCGGAATAGTCTATTCGCCAGATTCTGCTCCCGAGAGCGGATAGGAAGCGAATGTACTTTCGGTTCTCTTGGTGCGGCGCTGTAAATCAACCATACTCCGGCAAGGGTGACAAGTACTGTTAGTAGTCCGAATCCCAGGATATATACGGTACTACCTGAACCGATAATCATTGTAATGACGGTCATGACGGCAACAATGGCTGAGGTCATAATCAACGCCACATATGCGTCGGTCCATTTCTTCAATGATTCAATAGCGCCTTCAAAGCGGTCACCATATTTCTCGGAGGCGACTTCAGCTTCCTTTTCCAAAAAGGCGGCAATATCTTCCCCTGACGCCAGTGCTCCGGAAAGACGAAGCAGGAGAGCTTTTACGTCCGGTTCCTTGGTCGCCTCTCCAACAATACGGCATGATTCCGCGTAATCGTGGTTGAATGCACGGGCGACCACGTTGATCTTTTGAAAATAATGTGCGGAAATAAGAGGTATCTTTGCGGAGTGATTGAATAGCCCACTCCGTGATATGCCTGAGGTGGCAATCGCTGCCATGTATGTTAAATGACAGAAAAAATCAAAATGCAGCATTTGCAGGTCAGGCGACCATTTGCCGCTTTTTTTTCTTTTTTCAACGCCGCTCTGGATTATTTCCTGTTTAGCCATCAGAATAAGCCCTCACGTTGCGCTTTGCTTAGCACATCGAGTATGGCATAAAAGTCGGTGATTCCCTGTTCTTTATGCAACTTTTCCAGTATTTTTGCCCGGCGATTAAGCTCTGAATAGATCCAATGCTTGTTGCGGTTGGCGACTCCGAATTTGGGGGCAATCCG
Organism: Dehalogenimonas sp. WBC-2; assembly: GCA_001005265.1. Lineage (NCBI taxonomy): Bacteria > Bacillati > Chloroflexota > Dehalococcoidia > Dehalococcoidales > Dehalococcoidaceae > Dehalogenimonas > Dehalogenimonas sp. WBC-2. The sequence goes on along the minus strand of CP011392.1, from coordinate 1,557,644 downwards.
GTTTTCAAGAATTTCGCTGGTCATATAGCCTGGGAATTCAAAGGTATCATTTATTTCATTCCAGTGGAAAACCTCAATGAATGTGAAAGCGTCAAAAGAAGAATCATACGACACGATCTCATTGATGCCCAGTACACGGCGTCCCATTTTCCCGTTTGGCAGTTTGACCATACTGGTCAATAGCACAATATTAAGGTTATCCACATAGGTTTTGGGCACGGAAATTGGATTACCGGTAATCCGCTGTATCAGTTTTTCAACTGAAGCGGCGTGGAAGGTAGCCATCACGGCATGGCCGGTCTGCATTGCCTGAAAAGCGACATTACCTTCCGGGCCGCGGATTTCACCTACTATTATTTGGTTCGGCCTCTGCCGCAACGCAGCTCTCAATAAGTCAAACATGTTAACAGCATTACTTTTATCGTCGGTTTTTGTAGTCTGCACTACCTCGCGTATCCAGTTCTTGTGTGGTACCTGTAATTCAGGGGTATCTTCAATCGTCACTACTTTGGCCAGCGGGTGAATAAATGCGGTTACAGCGTTCAATAACGTCGTTTTACCGGAGGCTGTTTCTCCGGATACAAATACATTCATACCATTACCGATAGCCAGTGAAAGATAAGCCAGCATCAGGTAGTTGATACTGCCGAAGTCTACTAGTTCAAATATGGAAGTCGGCACACCGGCAAATTTACGTATCGTGAAATTTGAGCCGCGCTTGGAGATGTTCTTCCCAAAGACCATATTGATACGTGAACCGTCCGGTAAAGTGGCATCGGAAATGGGATTGCGGAAGGTGATCGGCTTCTTAATACGTTCCGCCAGCCATAGGACAAACTGATCCAGGTCATCAATATCTTCAAATACGAGGGCGCTTTTTAAAGCCTTGAACACTTTATGCTCTATAAAAACGTGGCCTAAGCCCGAACAACTGATATCTTCGATGTTAGGGTCGGCGATAAGAGGCTGCAAGGCTCCCAGGCCGTATTTATCTCTCATGTAAAGATAGCGCAAGCCATCCATTTCCTGCCTGGTAAGAGCCAGTTTTTTAAACCCCGTGGCTTTTCTTCTCCGGGATCTGATACCAGGGTTTCTGTTGGGTAACTCCTGCCGCCCAGGGCTGGTTGTAACGCTGAAAATCCATTCCAGCAGTTGTTCCTGTCTGTTATCGCTGGTGACAACGTTCGATAATTCGCTCCTTAATTCAAGCAACTTATGCTCCACCGATCTCACTAACGGCATAAAATCCCTGGTTGAACTGGGTTCTATCGGGATATAACTATGACGGCTGTCAGTGGTATTAAAAAGAATATGAACAAATACTCCTTCATCGTTGGACGGGTAGATATAATTTGGTTTCTTATCATCCCCCAGATTGCGTGATATTTTGTTCAAGTATTTAGGTATTCCTAACTCATCGAGACGTAGCCTGAGCAAATATTCCAACAGGTGGGGATTATTACCGATGACATCCCTGAAATCATCCGGTACTGCGTTCAAGAGTGCGGTCTCAGTCATCCGGCCAGAAGCCGGATGTTCAATGCCTTCGAAGGGCATAAGCATCCTAGGCAACGGCAATATCCATCTAAAAGAGTCCCTCGCGTTGCGCTTTACCAAGGACCGACAATATCTCGTAGAAACCTGTGATATTTTGATCCCTGTGGAGTTTTTCGAGGATATTGGCTCTTTTATTGAGCTCGTCGTAGACTTTTGTCTTTTTTGTAGAGGAGAAACCCAGCCTGGGGGCAATCTTATATTCAAGAATATAGCTGCTCATGTGGCCGGTGAAATTGAACTTATCGGTCACTTCATCCCAGCGAAATACTTCGACAATATTAAATGAATCGCTGAGTGAATCATATCCGGCGATCTCGGCAATGCTGGTAATACGCCGTGCATATTTGCCATTTCTCAGTTTTACCATATTCATCAGAACTACCACATTCAGATTGTCAATGTATGACTTAGGCACCAGAATCGGATTTGAAGTAATACGCTGAATCAATTTCTCCACTGACGAAGCGTGGAAGGTAGTCATAACCGAGTGACCGGTTTGCATAGCCTGAAAGGCCACATTACCCTCCGGACCTCTGATTTCACCGACCAGTATTTCGTTGGGACGCTGGCGCAAGGCAGCTTTCAAGAGGTCAAAAGTCGTGACCCCGGTGGTATCGTTGGCACGGGTAGTCTGTACCACTTCGCGAATCCAATTATCGTGCGGCACCTGCAGCTCCGGGGTATCTTCAATGGTTATAATCTTGGATAACGGATGGATAAAAGTAGTGATAGCGTTGAGCATGCTGGTTTTACCTGAAGCTGATTCACCGGCAACAAAAAGGTTCATGCCATTGCTGATGACCATGGATAAATAGGCTAAAATCAGGTAATTAACTGTACCGAAATTGATCAGGTCAAAAATGGAGATCGGGATTTTCTCAAAATGGCGGATAGTAAAATTAGAACCGCGTTTGGAAACTTCACTGCCGTACACAATATTGATACGTGACCCGCTCTCCAAAGTGGCATCTATAATAGGGCTGCTTAAAGACAATGGTTTCTGAATCTTTTCAGCTAACCTGAGCACAAAATTATCCAGGTCTTCCATGTCCGTAAAGTTTATGGAACACTTTAAGCTTTTAAATATTTTATGCTCGATGAATATTGGCCCCAGACCGGCGCAGCCAATATCTTCAATGTAATGATCCCATGCCAGCGGTTCCAGTTCTCCCATCCCCAGCTTGTCCCGGATGAAAAGATACTTGACAATTTCAGCTTCTCGGGGTGTCGCCCTGATCTTCTCCAAGTGTTTTTTCTTCTTCAAAGGAGAGAGCGATTTGTCTTTAACACCAACCGGTATAGATACTTTACTGGCTGTTGTCACCAGATCGATATAGTGTAGTAATTGTTTGACCCGGTCACCGTTATCGTCAAATTCCGGCAGTTCATGCCCGTAATCAATACAGGCTACCTCCACTCGTTGCAACAGGGAACTTACATCATATGTAGAAGATGGTTCAATAGGGATATAGCAATTTCGGCTGTCCTTCTGATCAACCACAATGTGAACGAATAGATTATCCTTGATGGGATAAATAACGTTGGGATTCATTAGGTCGCCTAGTTCTTTTGTAAGTACGGAATGGTATTCCGGTAAACCAATCTGTGATAGAGGCAACATACTGAGATACTCAAGGAGATGGGGATTAGCCTGGGTTACCTCAAACAACTCCGGGGGCATATTTTGATTCAATGCCTCGATACGTGATTTTCGTGACGATTGCACCTCAGTTTCCCAATCAAACGGCATAATGGTCGTTGTCATCGCCCAACTGCCTCCATATGCACTACGCCTTTGCCCTGGAAATCGGCATTATCTTGATGCCGATTTGTGGCTCTACATCAAAGGCCAGCACATTGCCGGTAGTCTGAGCGGCGCCACGTATTTTGGCAACTTCCATGCTCTTGACCAGCTTGTCACCCACTTTTTCAATGGTCAGTTTGAGATGGGCATCACAAACTGAACGAGTTCGGATCAAAAAATCCTGCTCAAAGGCGTAGGTATGAATAACATTGATGATTGTCTTCCCTTCATCACAGAATTCTTTGCACCGCTCAAAATATCGCAGGACTCGGTCGCCACTGGATTGAGTGATAGCTGGCGTCAGTGAGTCAACAATGAACAGTTCAAACTTATCCAGCAAGCCGATGGTGTCCAGAATACGATCAAAAACCTCATGCGAATCCGCTTTGATTTGGGAAGCCTTGATGGGATATATCTTCAGGTCGCCCATCAACAGGTGTCCCATGATATCCAGGCCAAGGCTGTCCATTTGGCTGACCAGGCTCTTGATAGTGTTCTCAGTTGAAAACATTACCACTTTGAAATCACTGTTGAGGGAGCCCCAGGTCATTTGCTGGCATAGAACCGATTTGCCGGCGTCAGATTGACCTTCGATCAATACCAGGGAATTTACTGGAATACCGCCACCGAGTTTCTTGTTAATTTCCGATTGACCGGTAGAAATGATCCGTTTGGCTTGTTCCTCTTTATTGTCCATTGACATCACCATTGTTGCACCTCCCAGTTTGGGCCGATCACCCGATTGCCAGACACTGGCTGGTTATTCCATTACTGGTGGCCACGGTGATTTTAAACACCTCTCCGTTGCCGGGTGCCATTCCTGCGTTTATTAGAATTATCATATATTCATCCGGGTTAAGGATGCCTGGATCGAATATTTCCAGGGTGCCATTTGGAATATAGATGTGTTCTATCGCCCACTGATTGGCACCCGGGTCAGGGGCTGGAGATAGGGAGAGCCGGGTGATACCGCCATCCTGTCGTTGTAACATCACGTCCCATTGCGTCAGATCGGTCATATCTCTTTGACCGATATTGGCTACCGATATTTGTATCAGTTGTTCCTGCACACCGATGAAGTTAGCGTCAATAGCGGTCAATTGGATACTGGTGGACTGTGTGTCCAGGTTTTTCAAGGAATCACTGATCTTTTCCGCCGAATTCATGGAAGTGGTGACCATAAATATCGTGCTCAGTACCACCATTACAATCGCTATGAGTGAGACAAATATCGTTTCCATTATCTTAGTTCACACCAAACATGATTGCATCACTTACACCATTAGGCAGCACCATTTTTACCTGATAATTACCGGTGGCCAGCGGTGAAGTGAGCCTGATCGTAATCCCGATGGTGACTGTCTGTGACCAATCGCTTTGTCCGTCCGAGATTATATATGACCAGGAAGGAATGTCTGTCTCAGAGTAAGGGATGCGGGTGTATGAGACGGAACTTTCCAAAAAGAGGTCGCTTTGGCCGATATTGTAGATAGTGGTAAGACCTACATTTTTCACCCATAGATTTACCTCGCTGCCGGAACTCCCAGCCTGGATAATAGTGATCCGGCTTTGCATCCTGTCGTTAGCCTGATCCGCCGCGGAACTGATGGCACTTTGACTTTGGGTCAGCGCCGGATAGACGCCGTTGAAAATTGCCAGCGTAGCCGTAACTCCACAAATAATGAGCAGCACGGTTACAATTGCTTTATCCATGGCTAACCGGTCCGCGTGATAGAACTCAAGCCATGAGAAACGATATGAAGCACAACGAAATCAGAAGTATTATTTTTGTTGAGTAATCTGGCAAGTTCTTTCAATGAATCAAGGTATATTTTGGCCGGTATCTTATCCGGCACCGCGCAATTTGTAGGGGCCGGTATGAAATTTTCCAGGACTATTTTAAGCTTTGATGGTATCTGTCCCATCATGTCTGATATATCAAGTATCGTCTGTGTTCTCTCGACTCCCATTCTCATCGAGGTTGTCTGAACCCAGCCTATCAAAGAGGAAAGACTGTCTAGTGATACCAAATCAGCGCCGTTCTCAGCTTCCGGTGCCGCGGTCTGCGTGGCACCCTGAACTTTCATGCTTGACGGCCATGACCTGAACGTGTCTTCGGTAATAAAGCCATTGGGTGATGGAATGTCATGCAGTGTATTATTGGGTTCTTTAGTTTCTCTGGGTGTTACATGAGGCTCTTCCAGTGCTGGTCTTTGTTCCTCTTTGTGCTGTGGTTTTGGTTCATTGTCTACGGACTTCAGTGTTTTTTCTTCAGCCTCATGGCCGATATGCCCGTTTCCGTTATTCCGGCTTAGATTATTGCCATTGTTATTGCCGTTACCGGAAAAATGATCACCATGACTGGGTGAGGTGGACGGGGCAGATTGGGTGAAATTAATCGTTGGCATCTCTCTTGCCGCTGGTTTGGAGAACGGATTTTCAGCATTCAGCAGACTTTCTTTCATGTCCAACAGCACAGCCAGGACTTCATTTTTAAGCACTTTTATTTCATCTTCAAGCTGGGTTACCCTGGTATTTACATCCATTGACATTCTCCTCGGGTTCTAAACAGAGCCCTCGAGGATTCCTCGAGGGCTCTGTTCTCCTCAATAGTTCACAGATTGGAGGTCTTTAGTTCAAGTTGATTAAAGTGGCAGTGGCGTCAGCTACAGTATCGCCATCCAGGGGGGGAATAGTTCGCTTGATGGTGAGAGTGGCACCGGTGGGCGGGATTATCTCAACGGTGAAAGTGTCGTACGAGGCAAGATCTAATAAACCGGCGGCAGTGACAGTGACGGTGACGGTTTCATTGCCGGTCAATGCAGTCACTTCAACCCCGTCAGAATCAGTGAACACCACAGTTGGTGCAGTCGCCCCGTTTTCATTGGCGCCGTTACTATCAAAGTAATTTACAACCATCTTGTTTAGGTCCACGCTTCCGCCGGTGACAGCCATGGCCAGATTAAACTGAAGGTCTGCATTGTCGACAATAAGGACCGAGCCTTTGACCGTCATGGTAGATTGTGCGGACTCAAGGCCGCTGTATACGGCTTCCTTGCCGCGCTCGGAGGAGAAGATGCCGGCGGACAGTACGGTGTAGGCAAGAACCGCCGCAACAGTGACAAAGGCGATCAGGATGATGGCTGTCTCAAGGCCGGTAATGCCTTTTTTGCCACGAAAGATTTTTGTGGTTAACGCATTTAATTTTGAGAACATATCAGCTCCTTTTGTTTTTTATCTAAAATTGATTGACCACTTGAAAACCAATGCAGACCTCATTACATGCCTGTCACCTCCTGATACTGCTTTCTACGGACGAACTATGGGGTCATACCACCGGTGATTAAACTGTGCCATTCCTCATTGACCCCTTCCTATCGCCCAACAGCTTTGGGCTAATTTTGTCACAAACACTGACAACGATGTAGGCACAAAGGTCTAAATTTGGAAAGATAATCGACTCATAGATATGAGCCTAATGACTCACTATTTATGGGCGGCAGAATTGCGGCTGGAAAGTGCGTGTAGTGCTTTCCCGATGTCCCGCAGCTTCCGGTAGGCGTAATCCAAGGGATATTTGCGCCCGTAGCCCTTTGTTCTTGGAAATAGGCCTTTTAGGTCAACAATAGTGACCCTTTGGGCCTTAGCAGAGTCTTACGTTTACTATAAAATGACACTCATATTTGTTTGGTATGAGAGCATAAAAGATGACAGTAAACACCAATAGGTGCTGCCGCGTTCTCCTTGTGGATGATCATCAGATCGCCCGCGAAGGTTTAAAACGCATCCTTGTCAGCGACCGGTCTATTGAAGTGGTCGGTGAAGCCGGAAATGGCTCCCAGGCAATAACCATGGCGGGCACCCTCTTTCCTGACGTTATCACCATGGATATCCGTATGCCGGGGATGGACGGCATTGCTGCAACCAGACAAATAGTGAGCCAATTTCCAAGCGCTAAAGTGGTAATGCTTAGTCTGTTTGCTGACGATCATGTCCAGGAGGCGTTTGAAGCCGGGGCCTCCGGCTTTATATTAAAGGAAAGCGACTCGGAGTCCATTATTGAGGCGGTACATCAAGCCAATAACGGTTATTATCCGGTCTCTCCTGTCCTTATTAAACGTATCATATCGGATTTCCCGGCGTTGCTCATGGGGCAGAAAAAAGATGGCGGCCTGACTGGGCGCCATCTAGAAGTACTGCGATTGATTTCTGAAGGTTATAACAGCAAGCAAATCGCCACCATGATTTTTACCAGCCAATCCACCGCCAAACGTGAGATTCGGCAGATTCTTCAAATTCTTCAAGCTAAAGACCGCGCTCAGGCTGTTTCAAAGGCGGTTCAGAGAGGGATAATCTAACGATAGACCAAATCAATTGTCCAGTTTCAATACACACTCGTCCAAGCGGCGACGCAAATATATTTAGCCTTTGAAAGTGAAATAACGGATAGCCAAAAGATATAAAATGTCTAACACAAACCGTTGGATTATCCGAATCCTAATCATATTAGGACTTTTTTGGTTGTTGCCCTTTTCCTATTTAAGCGCCGCAACGCTTACCTTTAATCTGCCGGGTTCAGCTTTCCCGGGAGATACCATCACTGTTTCCGGCACGGCGGATTACCAATCGGCAAATCCCAACATGATTTCCATCAGTATCACTGGTATCGGTACTTATTACACACTGGTGTCCAGTAATGGAAAGTTCTCTTCCAGTATCATCATTCCACCTGATGCTGCTGGCGGTGAACATAGCGTCCAGATAAGCAGCAGTCTGACCCATGAGAGTAGTAGCGCTCTATTGAATATCATGCCGCAGATCTTTATCACAGCCTCAAGCGGAAGGCCGGGTGACATGTTTTCCGTTAGCGGTGCCGGTTTTTTGCCAAATGAGTCTGTGGAATTGTTCTTCTACAATGCCACCTATGGCAGTTCACCCGGTAGCATTAACCCATCTCCCATCAACACTACTTCACTCATTTCTACTGCATCCGGTGGTCTTAACAGTTATATAACAGTACCCAAGTATCCTCAGGGGGCCTATTCGATAGTCGCTTCAGATAAAAGGAACACCTCGGCGCCTGCCAATTTCACGGTCACGTCGAGTATTGCGCTACCGGAAACGCTGGATACGATAAAAATCTTTAGTGAAGGCGACCAACTGTTGGTTACCGGTGCCGGTTTTGCAGCGGGCAGTATCGTCACTTTTAAAATTGATAATGTCAATTTAACTGGCTTTAATGCCGCAGTATTATCCGATGGATGTTTCTCAACCAGCATTACCATTCCGGCGCTTTCAAGGGGTTACCATAATATAGTAGCCTCTGACAGCGCAAGAAATACTTCTGCCGCAGTTTCATTCATCCTGGGTACAAGTATCAGGATGACGCCGGTATCAGGTACTGCCGGTACGGTTATTACGATCAAAGGCAGCGGATTTAATGGAGTTCAGTTGATACAAATTACTTATGATGACAAGGCAGTTACCACCACTCCGGCAGTGATAACCTCTGCAGCGAATGGCACTTTCAGCGCCACCTTTACCGTGCCTGGTGCTCTTGAGGGCAATCACGCGGTAATAGCCTCTGATGGCACTAATTCATCGGTTGCTTATTTTACCTCGACGCTGACTGCTACTATCAATCTGATTACCGATGTAACTTTGCCCGGCTATGTTGGACAGGAAATCATCGTTGAAGGTAAGGGATTCAATCCCGGAGCAACGGTCACTGCCAAATATGATGCGACGTCAGTAGGGTCGGCTACGGCGAGCAACACCGGCGCGTTCACAATCAAGTTTAAAGCGCGGTCTTCAACTGCAGGGGTTCATGTGATAACAGTTTCAGATGGTGTAAATACTCGGACGTTTCCCTATTACATGGAATGCACCCCGCCACTGGTACCCGTACTTATTGCCCCTTTGGATGGTACGGCTATTAAACAGCCGGTTGTTTTTGAATGGCAAGCCTTATCTGACCCGTCCGGGGTGATTTACACGCTGCAAATATCACAGGATCCAACCTTTTCCTCCATTCTGATTGAAAAAAGATTAATCGATACGCCAACCTGTGTTATGGATGTATTTGAGAAGTTGCCAGCAAATGGTAGGCCTTATTTTTGGAGAGTGTCGGCTACCGATGGGGCGGGAAATGCCAGTATTGCATCTACGCCCCGGTCTTTTATCATATGGTCGATATGGACCTCGCTGCCGTCCCCGTTCTTCTTTTTCATCGGGGCTATTGCCCCGCTATTTTTGGCAGGCACGGGGTTTTTGTTACTCCGGCGTTTTTCAATCCCGAGAGCCAGACGTGATGACACACAAGATACTTAGACAAATTTGGTCAGTAAAGGGTTAATGTCTCCATTCCCGTTAGATATCTGTCATTGACAATGTAAATTGCTGATAATAGAATCTTGCCGCATCAGGAAAGACAGGAAGCAACAGGGGATTGCAAAACCCTGGAGAAAGAGTTGCGCTATCATGGAAATGTTGCCTCCTTGGGCAAGAGTATGCCCGGTATGCGGAGTTTCTCGGCTCAGACCAGCGATTACTAAAGTCTTGTGGGAAAGGCCTGAGGCCACCTCAGGCTATCGTTGTGATAACTGTCGTGCCCTTTTTACTCGAAAAGGTAATAAATACGAATTGGTATACGCAAAGAACATAACTCATGATTTTTGGATACAGTATCACCACAAACCAATGTCCTCAGAGGAATGGAATAATATAGTCAGTAAAAAAGGTTCAACAAATTGATATGATTGATCTTGTTGGTGACGGTACGTTTGTTCTGCTATGGTTACCTATGGTGGAGCTGAGGGGACTCGAACCCCTGACATCCTCCTTGCAAAGGAGGCGCTCTCCCAGCTGAGCTACAGCCCCATGCGGACTTAAGATTATAGCAGTCGCTTGTGCCAGGCGCAATCGTAGACTATTCTTCGGTTAGCCGCACGTAGATGCTATCGGCAATCTCCCGGTCAATGGCAAACTGGCTGTTGCCTGCCTGAAAGACGTATGACGGAAAGGTCTGCACCAGCTTCACCGGCGCCCCCGGCAAGATGCCCATAGCCATCAATTTCTGGAGTTTATCTGATTCTTGGGCATAGATGTAGGCTACCTGTCCCTTTTGCCCCGGTCTCAATTGAGAAAGGGGTGATACCAGTTTCTGAGGCTGTTGCGCCGCTGCCTGACAGCATTTACCCGGCGGGATAGGTTTATTGTGCGGGCAGACCTTGGGGTGTCCTAAGAGGATGCAAATGTTTTCATCAAGCCCCTTGTCCAGCAAATGTTCAAATTTGCAGGCTTTGTCGTGCATTAATTTGTCGCGGGTTCCCAGCACATCATACAGCAGACGTTCAGCCAGGCGATGACGCCGTACCACACTGCGGGCTTCGGGTAAGCCTTTATCGGTCAGTGATAGATTGCCGTCGCCACCGCTGATGATTAAGCCATCGCTTATTAGCTGTGCCAGCGCCTTTTTAGCCTGGAATTCATCAGCCTTGGTATCGACTTTCCTTTCCTGTGTTTGTATCCATAGCGTTTCCAGGATCTCTTCGCCGGGTTCGTCAATATTCATGTTTTTCTCCTCAATTTTCGGATTGCTGCCAGCAATTTCGGTTCCGCCGGCGTTTCATAGGCACAGTTGGGACAGCGTACCAAGCGACAATTGCGGGATACAGGGCAGGAAACACAGTAACGTGTGCCTGCGCCAGGGTCAAATTCGAAACCACAAAACGGACACTTGGTTTTCTCGTTCGTCTCGGTCATAGTTGAACTCCCAGTAGTTTTAACATCCGGTCAAGTGCCAGACCCACCAGGAAAGCAAAAGGAAAGATAAAACCGGCAATGGCTACGGCGGTCTTCCAGCCTCGTTCTTTGATCATGACCATGAATTGGGCGATGCAGGGCACGAACAGGGTCATGACCACCGCCGACACCAGAAGCCCGTTACCGAAGAGCAGTCCCTGAGTTGTCAGGTCGTACAACCCTGCCGCGCCGAAATCTCGCCGGAAGAAGCCAATGACAAAAGCCACCGACGCGTCGCCTGGAATGCCTACGAATTCCACGATAGGCCTCAGCCCGCTTATCATAGCATCCAGCAGACCGATGATGTCGCCGGCCCAAAGTACCACGCTGGCAACCACGAAGAACGGGATAACTTCCTTTAGGTACCATTCAAGGCGGGCATAGGTCTTCTGTAATACGTTGGACAGCCGCGGCAGTCTCAGCGGCGGTATCTCCATATAGAAGCAGGCGCGTTCACCGGTGATGATCTTGGAAGCCAGCCAGCCGACCAGTACGAACACCAAGGCGATGACTCCCACCCATGTCAGTAACATGCCTGTTGAAACAGACAGGATGCCGAAAATAACACCCAGTTGGGCGGAGCAGGGGATAGCTAGCGCCAGCAGGAGGGTGGTGATAACGCGCTCACGCTTGGTTTCCTGGGTGCGGGTGACAATGGTGGCCATGGTATCGCAACCCAGACCGAGGACAATGGGGATAACAGCCCGGCCGTTCAGGCCGATGAATTTGAACATCCGGTCGATGAGCATGGCCAGCCGCGGCAGGTAGCCGGAGTCCTCGATGATGGAGAAAATGATAAAGAAGGTAGTGACGATAGGCAGGATGATGCCGATGGCATAGGTAATACCCAGGGTGATGATACCGTAGTCGCCGACGAATAGGTCAGATATGACCTTTACCGGGATGATATTTTGCAGTGTGCCGGTCACCCATGGGTTGATGTATTCACCAAAGATGACCTCTTCCAGCCAGCCGACCAGCGTTCCGGCGCCGAAGACTCCGACAAAGTAGTACATCACCCCCAGCACCGCCGCCAGGATGACTCCGCCGCTCAGAGGGTGCATCATGGCGCGGGACAGCCGTTCGCTAAATTTTGGCTTATCCTCAGAGCTCTGGGACATTGTCTTCGCCGTTAGTTTTTTAGCAGCATATTGTTGAGCCACCGCCAGTACGTAAGCCGGCGGTTGGGACAGTTTCAAATGCGCATCGGCGACGATACGGTCGATAGCCTTGATATCACCCCCGTCTTTTTGGATTGATTGTCTGATCTGCTCATCTTGACGCAGGAGCAGGAGTGCTGTTGCCCGCGGCAAAAGTCCTTGGACCGATGTGCCGACCTTTAAGAGGGGTAATAATCCTGTCACTGCCTGTTCAATAGTATCATCGTAAAAGATCGGTAGGGCCAGGCATACAGGCTGGTATTCAAGGATAGCTTTTTTCAACGCAACGATACCCCGGCCCAGGTTGGCCGCAGTAGCTATCACCGGCACGCCCAGATCCGCCGACAGTTTTACAGTATCAATGGTGATGCCATGGGCTTCGGCTTCATCGGTCATATTGAGCACCACGATAATCGGCAGTCCCGCCTCAATGAGCTGGAAGGTGATGGGCAGCATGCGGTCGAGGTTCTTGGCGTCAATGACGTGCAATACTACATCCGGCCTTTCCTTGAGTAGGATAGCTCGGGCTACTCGTTCCTCTTCGGTGATGGAGTGCAGGGAGTACATCCCGGGAGTGTCGATAACCTCCATCGTCCGCCCGCCCAGAATAGTTCGGCCGCGGAAGATATCCACTGTGGTGCCGGGGTAATTGGAAATGATAACGCGATGTCCGGTCAGGCTGTGAAAGACAGAACTCTTGCCCACATTGGGGCTGCCGACCAGGGCGACCTTGAGCGCCTGTTCATCGGGAACTTGACCATGGCGGTGGCGGTGTTGCTGGCGCGGTTGGTGACAACTCGGACTGCTGTCGGGAGAGTCAGCGATATACTTACTTGAGTAACGGCGTTTGAACATGGATTATTCTGCTTTCTTCTTACAGTCCGGGCATAACCCGGTAAGCTGTATCTCACTGCCGGTAATGTCGAAGCCCGCTGTTTGTGGTAGGTTTTCAACTATCCGGGCCAGCGGCAGCTTGAACTCGACCACCTTGCCGCAACCGCTACAAATCAGGTGATGGTGCTCCTCTTTGCGGGATATCTCGTAATGATGATGGTTCTCATCCAGATGCCGCTCTTCTACCAGGCCGCTTGACTTGAACTTCTGCAATGCCCGATATACCGTTGATAGCGATAAGCGCGGCAGTTTTTTCTGTGCGCGACGGTGTATATCATCAGCGTCAAGGTGTCCCTTGCCCGCCCGAATGATGTCCAGGATGACCGCCCGCTGTCCGGTAGCTTTTAAATCAGTATTACAAAGAGGGCACATAGCGCCTCCTCGGATGCGTTATTTTAATGCAAATGCTAATCATTAGCATCTATTATAAGGTATAAAAAATGACGTGTCAAAACCGTTATTGTGAAACGTCGGTTATCTTGTGGCACCGGATGGCACAGAAGGCTAAAATCTAAATTTCGCCCTCATCGAATTCCCGGGTCAATTCTTGTAGTTTGTCTTTGTAATCGGCTTTCGGCACCATGACCCCGCCTAGCTTTTCCAGAGCCTCGCACCGTTTTTCGATCTTGGCCTGTTCGGCCAGGATATACCGTACCGCCTCGGCCACCGGGTCTGGCAGTTTGCCATGTTCCAGGTCGGTTACGGTTTGAGGTTTGTGTTCCTCCACAATTCTTCCTGGAATGCCAACAATCGTTGCCCCTGGCGGCACGTTCTTAACCACAACAGAACCCGCGCCTACCTTCGCCCCTTCGCCCAGGGTGATGTTACCCAGGACCGTGGCATTCGTTCCGATGACAACATTATTGGCGATGGTAGGGTGGCGTTTGCCTTTCGACAGGCTGGTACCTCCAAGTACCACACCCTTATAAAGAAGTACATCGTCGCCGATGACCGCAGTTTCACCGATGACCACCCCCATACCATGATCGATAAAGAATCGCTTGCCGATAGCAGCGCCGGGATGAATCTCGATACCGGTCAAAAAGCGGGTGATATGAGACAGCAAACGCGCCGGGAAATGCCATTTGATCTTCCATAACCAGTGAAAGATGCGGTAACTCCACAGCGCGTGCAGACCGGGATAGCAGAAAACGGCCTCCAAAGTGCCCCGTGCCGCAGGGTCCTTGGCGAAAACATTGCGGATATCTTCCCGTATCGTCTTAAACATAGTTCAGTCTGAATTGCGGTTATTATACGCCTGAGAAGCCCACAATAGCTATGAGGTTGTGTTTTCGGAACCTTCGGTTTCCAGTGATTCATCCAGCCATTCCAGGTAATCGGCGTTGCCGCCGATGATCGGCAGCGCGACAATTTCCGGCGTTTCGTAGCTGTGGATCTCCTTGACCGTAGTAATCAGATCGTTGAGCAGTCCGGCACTGGTTTTGGCCACCAACAGGCTTTCGGTGGAATTCTCAATCTCGCCCTTCCACCAATATGCTGAATTAATGCCATCCATAATACTGACACAACCGGCTTTTCTTTGCTCCAGCAGCACCTTGGCAATAAGTCTGGCTTCCTCGTTGTCGGCGGCGGTTATCATGACTAGAATATGGTTAAAGTTATTCATCTTTTATCTCAATTCTTGAAGCCGTTAAAATGACTTCAGGCTTTAATCTCCAGCATCCTCTCAATTGCCCTCTTTGCTCTATGAGCCACATCTTCCGGCACCGTTACTTCATGTGACTCTGTTTCAAGTGAATAGAGTACTTTATCAATGGTGATGAGCTTCATATTGGGGCAAACGGCCTGCTCCGAAACGGGGTAGAATTTTTTGCCCGGATTCTCTTTTCGCAGGCGATGGATGATTCCCATCTCTGTGCCGACAATAAATTCGTTATATTCGGGGTTCTTTGCGTATCGGATCATGCCGCCGGTGGACAGCACTGTGTCGGCCACCGCTGCTACCTCAGGTCTGCATTCCGGATGAACCATCGCCATGGCGTTTGGGTGCGCGGCTTTTAGTTCAAGGATATGTTCTGGCAGGATACGGGCATGGGTGGGGCAATAGCCTGGCCAAAAATGAATGTGTTTACCTGTTTGCTGCTGGACGTAAAAACCAAGATACTGATCCGGAACAAAGATGATCTCATCGTCCGGCAGACTCTCTACCACTTTGACCGCGTTAGCTGAGGTGCAGCAGATATCGCTCTCAGCCTTGACCTCCGCGGTAGAGTTGACATAACAAACTACCGGGCGTCCCGGCAACTCATTTTTCATTCTTCTTAGCCTGGCGGCGGTTATCATATCGGCCATGGGACAACCGGCATGGGCGTCCGGCAGTACCACTTTACTGCCTGGAGCAATGATGGCCGCCGTTTCGGCCATGAAATGTACGCCGCAGAAGATGATCAGTTTTGCCCCTGTCGCCGCTGCTTTCTGTGATAGTTCAAGTGAATCGCCCACAAAATCGGCGATATCCTGAATTTCTCCCAACTGATAATTGTGTGCCAGGATAACGGCATTTTTTTCTTTTTTAAGACTTTGAATTTTGATCGTGATATCATCGTTGTTCATCAAAATCTACCCTTTCCGCGTGAGTTTGCTATCACCCGGATTATTTAGCGGCAGAGTGTTTCCTATGATTGGCCTTTAGCACTTACGATTATTTGAAACATACCACCCAGCGCTTCCCTTTTTGATTGGACATCAAAACCCGCCGCTGTCATCTCTTCAGCCAGGTTGCCCCTCATCATGCGGTAGGCTATGTCGTGCTCAAAGACTCGGACGAATGTGCCGATGGCCTGACGCGCCGGAAAGCGCCGTGGCAGATGATAATCTAAAACCAGGAACTTACCGCCGGATTTCAACACCCTGAAGGCTTCCTTTATTGCCGTCATCCGGATTTTTTCGGGAATCTCGTGCAGGCCGTAGGAGCAGATGACATGGTCAAATGATTTATCGCTGAAAGGCAAAGCGTCAACGCTGGCGTTTTGAAAACTGACCCAGGTCGCTGTTACCTTTTTCCGGGCTACGGCTAACATATCCGGTGATAGATCCACACCGGTGACATGCCCCTGATCTGTTTCCGGGGCGATGATAGCTGTTGTAGAACCTGTGCCGCAGCAGATATCCAGTACTCGGTCTGTCGTTTTAAGCTTTGCCAGGGCGACGAAATTGCGCCTGAATTTCTTCTCACCGCCAAAGGGTAGGAATGACAGGGTGACCGTACGGTCATAAAGCCGGGCCCACCGCCGCCAGAAGGCTACACTGTAGTATGCCGGAGTATTAATGGAAGGGGATGTTTCAGCCATACACGCTCCATAAGTAAGGATAAGAGCATTATGGCAGGAGGATAGGGGGAAGGGCAAGCGTGTGGTAAAATCGGTAGATAATATTGATTCATTCAATGTAATCAACTTGCGCTTGCGGAATCAGCGTCTAGCCGAAACCAATTTTGTAAATCCGCGGGACGTAGTTGCTCTTTTCGGTGCTATCCAATGTCAGGATTTCACCGCTGCCAAGTGGGGTGTCGGCCTCCGGATGAAAGACGCGACTGAGAATACCGTTGACGCAGCTTTCAATGAAGGAGGGAATACTAAGGACCCATGTGATGCGCCCTACCTGGCATTTCGTATTGCCTGAAGATATAAGGTGGATACTATATCTAACGGCCCCCCGGTGCCCCGCACCGCTACCTTGACGCGCGAGCAATCCCTGGCGAAACTTGCGTCGAAGTATTTCATATCGCACGGCCCTGCTCAATTGGCAGATTTTGTCTGGTGGAGCGGGTTGTCAGTGACCGATGCCAGGGCGGCGCTGGCATCGGTCAAGGCTGACTTCGATTCCGGTCTGTTGATAACAAGGTCTACTATTTCAAGCCGTTCAATGTCGAAAAAAAGCCCAGCCCTACCAAAGCTTTGCTCCTTTCGCTTTACGATGAATACACCATTGCCTATAAAGATAGAAGTGATATCGCCCAGGGACGTTATATAGAAACGATGATTTCAATGGGTAACGCCTTGACTGCGGTCATCATTTTAAACGGAACTGTCGCCGGCACCTGGAAAAGGTTAACGTGCTCTAAAGGAATCGATCTGATTTTGAACCCTTTTCGGGAACTCGGTGAACATGAGAAAGCATCGCTCCGGTCCGCGGTTGAGGATTACGGCCGGTTTTTTGAACTCCCGGTAACATTACACGGTTTATAGCAACTTACTTGTTTTGCATGCCTCGTAACTTGAAAAATATCCCTTCCTGAGCGTAGCAAGCACCCGCCCCACCCATTGTCATTCTTCGTGAAAGCAGGACGAAGGTCTTCCTCTTTTGTCTGCCCGGGTTACAGTAGAGTCCTCGTGCCGGAAAAATTACTGAAAATATTTCTACAGTCTCTTTGTCTCAAAGCTACGTAAGCCCTTGACACGATTTGTTATCCCATGCTATTATACTCTTCGCGTTTGAAAAACATGATGATAAACATAGCGACATAAAGCGCAGGAAACGGTGTTAACCAAGACGGCTTGGTGCGAACACCAGGCCGTTTCTTATTTATACTGAACCTTTAAAACTGAATACTGCCATAAAATAGTAAGGTTATCTCAAATCTGAAGCAAGTCAAGCGGGAAAGAGCGCACGGTGGATGCCTTGGCATCAAGGGGCGATGAAGGACGTGGCAAGACTGCGATAAGCCTCGGCTAGCTGTCTAGCAAGCTTAACCGGGGATTTCCGAATGGGGCAACCCGACCAGGCAAAACCTGGTCACTCTCAGCTGAACACATAGGCTGAGCAGAGGCAACCGGGGGAAGTGAAACATCTCAGTACCCCGAGGAAAATATAAGATTCTCCTAGTAGCGGTGAGCGAAAAGGGAAAAGCCCAAACCTCCTAAGCTAAGTGGTTTAACGGCCTAAGCTTACGAGGGGTTGTAAGACAGATGACGTCCGGCGTTAGACGGGCAAAGGAGTTACAAACCGAACTCTAGTTGAAGGTCTCTGGAAAGAGCCACCATAGACGGTGATAGTCCGGTAAACGAAAGAGCTAGGCTCCTTAATTTGTTCTTAAGTACCACGGGACACGAGAAATCCTGTGGGAAGCTACCATGACCACATGGTAAGGCTAAATACTCTTGATGACCGATAGTGGACTAGTACCGTGAGGGAAAGGTGAAAAATACCCCGAGAGGGGAGTGAAATAGATCTGAAACCGTGCGCTTACAAGCAGTCGGAGTCCCGGTTTACCGGGATGACGGCGTGCCTATTGAAGAATGAGCCGACGAGTTAATCTGTGTAGCCTGGTTAAGCAACTACGTTGCGGAGCCGTAGCGAAAGCGAGTCTGAATAGGGCGATTTGTTGCACGGATTAGACCCGAAGCCGGGTGAGCTATCCATGGCCAGGGTGAAGCTTCGATAATCTCGAAGTGGAGGCCCGAACTGATTAGCGTTGCAAAGCTATCGGATGAGCTGTGGATAGAGGTGAAATGCCAATCGAACCCGGGGATAGCTGGTTCTCCTCGAAATGTATCTAGGTACAGCCTCGGATGTTCACTTACGGAGGTAAGGCACTGGATGGACTAGGTGGGAGAGATCCTGCCGAATTCAACCAAACCAAGAATGCCGTAAGTTCAAGTCCGGGAGTGAGACTATGGGGGCTAAGCTCCGTAGTCGAAAGGGAAACAGCCCAGACCATCAGCTAAGGTCCCTAAGTGCAGACTAAGTGGTAAAGGAAGTTGAATTACTTAGACAGCCAGGAGGTTGGCTTAGAAGCAGCCACCCTTTAAAGAGTGCGTAATAGCTCACTGGTTAAGTGATTCTGCGCCGACAATCCAACGGGGCTCAAGTCTGTCACCGAAGCTATGGATCCCGATTCGTCGGGATGGTAGAGGAGCGTTCCTCTCGCAGTGAAGTCGTTATGTGAGTAACGGTGGAGCGGGGGGAAGAGAGAATGTCGGCATGAGTAGCGTAAGGTGTGTGAGAAACACACCCACCGTAAACCTAAGGTTTCCTACGCAAGGTTAATCCGCGTAGGGTTAGTCGGGCCTAAGCCGAGGCCGAAAGGCGTAGAGCGATGGACAGCTGGTCATCATTCCAGCACCGCCGCTGTGGAGGCAAAGGGGCAACACGGAAGGATAGGTTAGGCATACCCATTGGACATGGTGTGTCACCGGTCAAAGGCGTGTGGGGGCAGGCAAATCCACTCCCACGTTAAGTTGAAGGCCGGGGGAAGTTGCGGAGAGATCCAAGACGATTTAACTGAGTCCATACCGTCCAGAAAACCCTCGTTGCCAATGAAGCAGTGGCGCCCGTACCGCAAACCGACTCTGGTAGGTGGGGGTAAGTGTCCCAAGGTGATCGAGATAACCCTCGTTAAGGAACTCTGCAATCTAGCCCCGTAACTTCGGGATAAGGGGTGCCGTTCTATGAACGGTGACACTAAAGGGGTCCGAGTGACTGTTTAACAAAAACATAGGTCTCTGCTAAAGCGTAAGCTGATGTATAGGGGCTGATACCTGCCCAGTGCTGGAAGGTTAAGGAGAGAGGTTAGCGCAAGCAAAGCTTTGAACCGAAGCCCCAGTGAACGGCGGCCGTAACTATAACGGTCCTAAGGTAGCGAAATCCCTTGTCGGGTAAGTTCCGACCCGCACGAATGGTGTAACAACTTGGACGCTGTCTTAACGAGGGACTCGGCGAAATTGAAATACCCGTGAAGATGCGGGTTTCCCGCCACTGGACAAAAAGACCCCGTGGAGCTTTACTACAACTTGGCACTGAAACTGGGTTTATCATGTGTAGGATAGGTGGGAGGCTGTGAAGCCGGAGCGCTAGCTTTGGTGGAGCCAACGTTGAAATACCACTCTTGATGTATTTAGTTTCTAACCCTGGAGCAAGCCAGGGGACAGTGTCTGGTGGGTAGTTTGACTGGGGCGGTCGCCTCCCAAACAGTAACGGAGGCGCCCAAAGGTCTCCTCAGGGTGGATGGAAATCACCCGTAGAGTGCATTGGCATAAGGAGGCTTGACTGTAAGACCAACAAGTCGAGCAGAGACGAAAGTCGGGCAAAGTGATCCTACGGCTCCTTGTGGAAGGGCCGTGGCTTAACGGATAAAAGCTACCCCGGGGATAACAGGCTTATCTTGCCCAAGAGTTCACATCGACGGCAAGGTTTGGCACCTCGATGTCGGCTCGTCGCATCCTGGGGCTGGAATCGGTCCCAAGGGTCCGGCTGTTCGCCGGTTAAAGCGGCACGCGAGCTGGGTTCAGACCGTCGTGAGACAGGTCGGTCTCTATCCGTGGTGGGCGTTCGGAGATTTGAGGAGGGCTTTCCGTAGTACGAGAGGACCCGGAAGGACGGACCAATGGTGTATCAGTTGTTCCGCCAGGGGCATTGCTGAGTAGCCAAGTTCGGTATTGATAAGCGCTGAAAGCATCTAAGCGCGAAGCTGGCTCCAAGATTAGATCTCCCTTCCTTCGCGAGAAGGATAAGACCGCAGATAGACTATCTGCTTGATAGGCCACGTGTGTACGCACAGTAATGTGTTCAGCTAAGTGGTACTAATGGTCAAGGGCTTGACTTGCTTCAGAGTTGAGATAACTGAAGAAATGTGGCAGTATTCCAAGGTTCAGATTAAAAACTTAATTACTTTGTTAGAGAGTCTTCTGGTGATTAGAGCGATGTGGTACCACCCGTTCCCATCCCGAACACGGCCGTGAAACGCATCAGCGCAGACGATACTGAGGGGGCGACCCCTTGTGGAAAATATGCCATTGCCAGGAGACTTTTTATATTTAACTCTAAGCTCTGTTGAAAGACAGGGCTTTTTGTTTTTTCCTCCGATCGTCGAAAAGAATAATGCCGATATGACTTGTTGACTGCGGTGTTATAATTAGGCTGAGAAAACATGGAGAACGTAATGCGACAAAAGGCATTTCCTTCGATCATTGTTGCACTCCTGACCCTGTCGGCGTTTATATTTACCGGTTGCGACAAAGTCCCGGAACTTCCAGTCTTGGGAAGCCCTTTCAATAACTTTTGGACATCGGACGATGGGCAGATAGTCAGAGTCATGGGATACGCCGATGGGCACCAAGTCGGCAGTCATGCGGTATTCCAAGTCCAGTTCGATAACCCTCTCCAGAATGTCCCAACCTGGTCAGATGGCTATCGGGTTGTCCTGTTTGATCAGGCCAGCGGCAACGAATGGGAGATAGCCCATGGTGAGTTCAACGTCCAGACAAGTTCGATGACCCAATTCCCGGTTACGGTACAGTTCCCGCAAGGAGTCGAAGGACAGTTATGTCTGAATGTTATCACCGCTAGCGGGGGAGGACTCGGGGTCCAGATCCAGGTCGGTGAGAAAGATCCCGACATCATCCCGACCGCGATTTCAAGCCTCTCTTAACCGCTGGCTGAATAGGTAGCCCTTCCTCGTTTCAGATTTACGGTTCATGTAATTGATCGGAATCGCTTCAATTTCTATAAGAATCCGGGCATAAACAGTCAGCTAACGATCAAAGCGCCGGAAAGCTAGGCATGCTGTAATAGAGTAGCTAAATAGCCCCTTTCTCTAGAGAAGGGGCTATTTTTTTGTGCTGCTTGGTGAAGCATCAGATTATTTAATGAGTTTCTTGCCAGAGGTAGGCTGCCAGTTCTCTCTGTACACTCACGCCCAGAATCCTTGCGGGGTAGTGATTTACGATATTATCATACAGTGCACCTGCGGTGGCGAATCTGGCGATAGCTGGTGAAGTTGGTGTCAGTGGGGGCCCTAATCCTCCTTCGCGGTTTATACCGTGACACCCAGCGCAGTTATCAGCGTATAACTGTGCTGTCATTGGAGTGGTGGTAAGTACAGGGGGAGTGGTGGTCGTAACTGTTGCCGTTGTAGTGGGTGTTGGGTCTGTCGTACAGCCTGTAAGACCTATTATCCCCATAATTGTCAGCAGCAGAATGGTTGATAGCATGACTGAGATTGGTTTATTGCCCATAATCCTTCTCCTTTTTGCCGTAGGAATAATAAAACCAGATATATCTGAGGTGATGATAGCTGGTTTTATTCTGTTCATGTAATTGTGGAAAACACCTAATTTTCACAGGGAAAGCACCTAATTTTAGAAAGAAGAAGTCCAGGTGCAATCAACGGGGGCCTTTTTTGGGGTAGCGATGTCGGTCTTATATGAAGGGAAAAGTCTGTCTAGTAATTTATTCAGATTTCACGCGTCATTTCTGCTTGTTGGTTTGCCCCGGATTGAAAGAGCGCAATAAAAGAAAGTCGGGGAGTTTCACTCCCCGACTTTTTAGACCATGCTTTCTAAGGGTTTATAGTCTACCTTTTGTACCCACCATCATAAGTGGTAGATGTTGTTTCAAAGCCAAATGTTGGTAATTGATGATCCCACCAAAGTTCGGGATCTTTATCGGCACCGTACTTAAACACCTCACCCATTTTGTAGAAGAAATCATTGAGCAACGGAGTAGTGGAAATCGTTGATTTGATCACCTGGTGGGCCATAGCTCCTGAGTTAACATTAAAAGTACAGTTTGGACGGCAGACATTGCATCCGTGGATTGTTCGATATTTCATGCAAGAGTGCATATCTGTCCAGAACAGCTTTTTCCCAGGCACCTGATTTATATTTGGGATCTTGTAAGGTGTCCCAATTCCTTGAGTAACTTCCCAAGATGGTTCAGAGTCATGAGAGATAGATTCCGAAGGACATTGATTGGCACACTTATGGCAGGAATGGCAGAAACGGAAGATACCGGCATCAATCGGATTCTCCTCAGCTAAGGGAAGATCTGTTAAGAGGCTGTAATAACCCATATTAGCCCCATATTCCGGGTCAATCACCGCTTCACTGTGGCGGCCCATTTCTGCAATACCGGTCAGTACTGCACTGGCCTGAGCGGGAACGATACCACCGGAACCCTCAAAGTACCCGTAGCAAGTATACCCGAGGCTCTTAATAAAGCCCTGAATACAAGGCTGGACGATTTCCATGATGCGATAGCGGCTTGAGTTAGCCGCAGCGGCAGGTCCGGAAGAACGATCTGATTGAGCGGTTCTCCAGGCATCTCTAGCCATAGGGATCATAACACTGATTTCCCACAGGGGCTTATTTGGCAGGTGAACCACTTCACCGTCGTCCCAGCCCTGATCCACATCTTCAATGTCAATCCTGCGTGCCGCACTTAGCGGTGGGGGCCAAGAACCGATGTATTTAGTTGAGTTTGCTTCGCCTTTACTATATGTGAAGACCAACTTCTGATCCAATTTAGCAAAGCCTACTTGTCCGGCGCCATAGAATATGGCCGCCGCCCGAAGCATGTGAGCCGCTTCTTCCGGTGTTCCTGTCCATTGAGGGAATCCCATTTGTTCTGGAGTCTTAACAAAATCCGGAGGAAGGAAGGTTTTCAAAGTATCCTTTCCGGAAACTCCAGCCCTTCCGGAGTAGGGAGTGCCGATGATGCCTCGAGAAGCAGAGCCCGATAAAGCCATATCCCTATGGGTGTTTCCCTTGCCGCCAAGAGTTGTTTTCTTAAACTCTGTCGCTTCAACCGCAATCTTTGCCCATTCTTCGGCTCCTGCGTATTTTGCATTAGTGCTGTTGGCCTGGCATTGTAAACGTTGATCAAAACGATGAATCTGGTCCCAATCAAGTTCTACTGTTGGATGATGAGCTTCGCGTTCTTTAACATACCACGGACGCTTTCGTGATGCCGTTGATGATGTTGATAACTCATCAAGGTCATGGAAAACAGGGGCGGTGGCAGCCGCGGCACCCAGGCCTGCGGCGGAAAGCCCCAACGCTTTCATAAAATCCCTGCGACTGACTGTGCTGTGGAACGTGGACATTGATCCTCCTCTTTTATTATTACCAAGCCACTATAGGGCTGTGTAGCTTGATACCTTTGATAATACAAATAATATAATATTGGAGAAGGAATGTATATACAGAATAGGTATAGATATAGTACTAAATAAGCTATTAATGATAGCCAAAAGACTAATCATTAATAGTAAATATTAAAAGTATACCAGACTACAAGTAATAATATCTATTGTTCCTTTAATTAGAGAGTATTGAAAAATTACCCTTAGCTGATTATGAAGTAAATATAGATTTAGTGTAGATTAAAAAAGTTGACTGAAATGATCATAGCAACCAATAAAAGAAAGCCGAAGGGTGAAACCCCTCGGCTTTCTAAACCAAGCTTGGTAAGGAGGCTGTAGTCTACCTTTTGTACCCACCATCATAAGTGGTAGATGTTGTTTCAAAGCCAAATGTTGGTAATTGATGATCCCACCAAAGCTCGGGATCTTTATCGGCGCCATACTTAAAAACCTCACCCATTTTGTAGAAGAAATCATTGAGTAAAGGAGTTGTGGAGATCGTTGATTTGATCACCTGGTGGGCCATAGCTCCTGAGTTAACATTAAAAGTACAGTTTGGACGGCAGACATTGCATCCGTGGATTGTTCGATATTTCATGCAAGAGTGCATATCTGTCCAGAACAGCTTTTTCCCAGGCACCTGATTTATATTTGGGATCTTGTAAGGTGTCCCAATTCCTTGAGTAACTTCCCAAGATGGTTCAGAGTCATGAGAGATAGATTCCGAAGGACATTGATTGGCACACTTATGGCAGGAATGGCAGAAACGGAAGATACCGGCATCAATCGGATTCTCCTCAGCTAAGGGAAGATCTGTTAAGAGGCTGTAATAACCCATATTAGCCCCATATTCCGGGTCAATCACCGCTTCACTGTGGCGGCCCATTTCTGCAATACCGGTCAGTACTGCACTGGCCTGAGCGGGAACGATACCACCGGAACCCTCAAAGTACCCGTAGCAAGTATACCCGAGGCTCTTAATAAAGCCCTGAATACAAGGCTGGACGATTTCCATGATGCGATAGCGGCTTGAGTTAGCCGCAGCGGCAGGTCCGGAAGAACGATCTGATTGAGCGGTTCTCCAGGCATCTCTAGCCATAGGGATCATAACACTGATTTCCCACAGGGGCTTATTTGGCAGGTGAACCACTTCACCGTCGTCCCAGCCCTGATCCACATCTTCAATGTCAATCCTGCGTGCCGCACTTAGCGGTGGGGGCCAAGAACCGATGTATTTAGTTGAGTTTGCTTCGCCTTTACTATATGTGAAGACCAACTTCTGATCCAATTTAGCAAAGCCTACTTGTCCGGCGCCATAGAATATGGCCGCCGCCCGAAGCATGTGAGCCGCTTCTTCCGGTGTTCCTGTCCATTGAGGGAATCCCATTTGTTCTGGAGTCTTAACAAAATCCGGAGGAAGGAAGGTTTTCAAAGTATCCTTTCCGGAAACTCCAGCCCTTCCGGAGTAGGGAGTGCCGATGATGCCTCGAGAAGCAGAGCCCGATAAAGCCATATCCCTATGGGTGTTTCCCTTGCCGCCAAGAGTTGTTTTCTTAAACTCTGTCGCTTCAACCGCAATCTTTGCCCATTCTTCGGCTCCTGCGTATTTTGCATTAGTGCTGTTGGCCTGGCATTGTAAACGTTGATCAAAACGATGAATCTGGTCCCAATCAAGTTCTACTGTTGGATGATGAGCTTCGCGTTCTTTAACATACCACGGACGCTTTCGTGATGCCGTTGATGATGTTGATAACTCATCAAGGTCATGGAAAACAGGGGCGGTGGCAGCCGCGGCACCCAGGCCTGCGGCGGAAAGCCCCAACGCTTTCATAAAATCCCTGCGACTGACTGTGCTGTGGAACGTGGACATTGATCCTCCTCTTTTATTATTACCAAGCCACTATAGGGCTGTGTAGCTTGATACCTTTGTATAGTACAATGCCGAGAGAGAAGTGTATATACAGAAATAGTATAAGAAAGATAGCTATAAGCCTAATGGTGGTAATAAAATAACTAGTACTAAAGTATTAGACCTTATCATCTTGTACGTAATATTGCACTCAAACATTTTTTCAAAGATATGCTAAGCATCCAGATTAAGAATATCTTGCGAAAAATTATCCTTGTCTGGTTATGAGTAAATACATGTTTGATGTAGTTATAGAAGTAGGAGGCCTTTAAAGGCCTCCTACTTTTTACTTTGTGGGTACTTACCCTGTATTGAAGATCTAGTAACCGCCGTCGTAAGCTTCAGTTGTGGTGTCGAAACCAAATTGAGGAAGTTGCTTTGTCCACCATTGATCGACATCTTTTTCAGCACCATAACCAAAGTTTTCACCCATCTTCCACAAGAACCCATTGAATAGGGAAGTTGTAGAGATTGTAGATTTAACAATTTCATGAACCATTGCGCCAGAATTTACATTAAACGTACAGTTCACTCTGCACACATTACATCCATGAATGTTGCGCCATTTAACGCAGCTGTGCATGTCTGTCCAAAACAGTTTCTTTCCTGGCGCTTGGTTGATATTGGGAATTTTATAGGGGGTTCCGATTCCTTGTGTGACTTCCCAAGAAGGTTCTGAATCCTGTGAGATTGATCCAGAGGGACATTGATCAGCACATTTGTGACAAGTGTGACAGAATCGCCAAATACCAGCATCAACCGCTGGCTCTTCAGCTAACGGAAGGTCTGTTAACAGACTGTAATAACCCATATTTGCCCCAAATTCAGGATCAATTATAGCATCACTATGTCGAGCCATTTCAGCTTGGCCTGTCAATACTGCGCTTGCTTGAGCGGGAACTATACCACCGGAACCTTCAAAGTATCCATAACACATGTATCCCAAGCTCTTGATAAAACCTTGAATAGCGGGTTGGATAATTTCCATAATGCGATAGCGGCTACTGTTAGCTGCGCTCGCTACACCCGAAGAATAGTCGCCGTGAGCAGTTCGCCAAGCATCTCTTGCCATTGGAATCATGACACTAATTTCCCAAAGAGGCTTACTCGGAACATGTACTACTTCTCCATCATCCCATCCTGGATCGACATTCTCAATATCAATTCTGTGAGCAACATTCAATGGCGGTGGCCAAGTGGTAACATATTTCGCTGAATTTGCCTCGCCCTTGCTGTAAGTGAAAATTAGCTCATGATCTAATTTTCCAAAACCAACCTGCCCTGCACCATAAAATACCGCTGCCGCACGGACCATGCTCGCAGCCTCTTCAGGGGTGCCTGTCCACTTTGGCAGTCCTATCTGTTCTGGAGTTTGAACAAAAGCTGGCGGAATGAAAGTTTTCAATGTATCTTTCCCAGAAAGTCCAGCTTTAGCAGTGGGAGAATATGGAGTTCCGATGATAGTTCTGAAAGCGGATCCATTAAGAGCGATATCTCTCAAGGTAGACCCACTTTTTCCGAGCTGTTCCTTGCTGAAAGCCGTAGCCTCAGTCGCCACTTTTGCCCACTCATCGGGTCCCGCATATTTAGCATTCGTACTATTAGCTTGACACTGGAGGCGCTGATCAAATCTCTTTATTTGACTCCAGTCAATCTCAACGGTTGGCTTGTCTACTTCCTTGATGTACCAAGGACGCTTCCTTACTGCACTCGATGAAGAAGAAAGCTCATCGATGTCGTGGAAAGCGGGGGCAACCAAAGCTGCTCCGCCGATGCCAGCACCGGATAGACCTAAGATCTTCATGAAATCCCTGCGACTAACTGTACTATGAAAATTTGACATATTGATACTTTCTCCACATTTTATTATTATTTTTTATATCCACCGTCAGTGCCAACCAATAAGCTGTTTGTGCCCCACATCGGGAAATCGCCTTCCCACCAGGCATCGGGGTCCTTCAAACCATAACCAAACACATCGTGCATTTTTGCAAAGAACCCGTTGAATAATGACGTAACAGACATTGTACCTTTAATGATATCGTGTACCATGGCTCCGTTACTGACATTGAATGTACAAACGGGTCTGCATATGCGACAGTTGTGGGCTAAATTGTATTTCTGGCAGGAATGTGTGTCTGTCCAGAAAAGTTTTTTACCCGGCATCATATTCATTTGAGGAACCTTGTAACCAAAATCTGGGATTTCCCACGAAGGTTCCTTGTCAAACGAAATTGACTCTGAAGGACATGCCCTTGCGCACACACCACAAGTGCCGCAGAATCTGAACATGCCGGCATCAATCGGTTTATCGGGTTGCATGGGTAAATCTGTCAGCATGCTGTAATAGCCGCCGAGAGACCCATATTCCGGATTGAGACCAAATTCGCTTGATCGGCCCATCTCTGAGATGCCACCCAAGACTGCGCTGGCTAGAGCTGGAACCAAACCGCCTGCTTTATCGGGATACGGATACCCATACCCATGATAACCAAGAGTCTTTAGGAATATTAATAGTCCGGGCATAACAGACATCGTCCAAATTCGGTAACGAGCGACATTCCCGGAACCCCGCAGTTGAGAGCCACCATCCGGATTGTCCGTACTCCACGTTTCGTGCGGCATTGGAATTTGGACACCGAAGTCCCAGAGTGGTCGGTCTGGAAGATAGATATGCTCTTCATCTTCATAACCAACATCCTGATTAACCCATTCGATCGCTCGGCCGGCGGTGTTTGGTGGAGGCCAGTGGTCAATGAAGTAAGCAGCATTTGCGCCGCTCCCTTGCACTCCAACCGCGCCACCAGACCACCCTCCTTCACCTTTAGGATGGGTAAAGACCAATTTTCGTTCATCGGTCGCCAATTCACAGGTACCAATTTGTGCTGCACCATAATATTTGGCCGCTGCTCTAACCATTCGTGTATTTTCTTCAGGTGTACCTTGCCACTTTGGGAGCCCAATGTTTTCATAAGTACTCACATTCGGTCCAGTCAGTGTCCCGTGTGTCCATACTCTGGTTGGCGATTCGAAAGAACTTGAGCCAGCACTGAGTGCGTAATCCCGAAGTTTATTACCTGTTGTACCCACGAATGCCTTTTTGGCTGCTGACCCTTCAGCACTTAGACGTTTCCATTCATCAACGCCTGCATATTGAGCATTGACGTATTGTGATTGACAAGTTAATCTCTGGTCGATACGACTAATTTGACTCCAATCGATCTCTACAGAGGGTTCATCAACGCTTTTAACCCACCATGGGCGTTGCCATCCGGCGTTATCGGATGCGATTAGCTCATCCAGGTCATGGAAAACTGGAGCTGCGGCAGCGGCTGCGCCTAAACCGGTGGCGGATAATCCAAGTGCCTTCATAAAATTCCTGCGACTAACTGTGCTGTGGAACGTGGACATTAGTATGTTCTCCTCTTATTTTTTAGCCTGATATTATCAGTTCGCTATGATGCTCCTAAAGCCTTGTTGCGTGAATTGTCCTCCTTTTTTTTTATACGTATTGACATGGACTTATTTTACCCAGACTTTGAGGAAATAATCGTAAGAATATCTAACATAACTATAAGTATAATATTACACCAAGTGATATAAATATACATCGTACTATAGTATTAGTACCTATTGTACTTAATACGTATTTTGGGCCATAGGAGATTAAAAGAATAGTCAACTAAATTAATGTATGTATTATGAAATGCTTTTATCTATGATTATAAAGGTTGGCTAAAAAAAGGAGGAGGCCTTTAAAGCCTCCTCCTTTTTACTTTGTGGATACTTACCCTGTATTGAAGATCTAATAACCGCCGTCGTAGGCTGCTGTGGTGGAGTCGGTGCCCCAGATAGGCAGAGACATATCCCACCAGGCTTCCGGGTCTTTCAACCCGTATCCAAATGGGTCATGCATGACTGCAAAGAATCCATTAAGCAGGCTGGTGTTGGAGATTGTAGTCTTGATGAGGGTGTGGATGGGTGCATTGTTGGTATTGAAGGTGCAGACCGGGCGACACACATTACAACCGTAGATGCTGCGATATTTCATGCAGCTATGCATATCTGTCCAGAAGAGTTTTTTGCCTGTCTGCTGGTTCATATTTGGTACCTTGTAACCTTGCACCACTTCCCAGGTTGGTTCAGACTCTTGGGAAATAGACTCGGACGGGCAGGCATCGGCGCACACCCTGCAAGAGTGGCAGAAGCGGAAAATACCGGCATCAATCGGCGCATCATCGGCCATGGGGAAGTCAGTAAGGAAGCTGTAGTAGCCCATGTTGGCGCCAAATTCGGGGCTGATAGCGGCGTCACTGTGGCGGCCCATTTCGGAGATACCACCAAGAACTGCGCTAGCTTGCGCTGGCACTAAACCGCCGGACATATCCGGCCAGGGATAACCGTAACCGGTGTAACCTATTCCGCGAAGGAACGCCTGAATACCTGGTTGCACGGAACAAGTCCACATGCGGTAACGGCTGATATTAGCCGCTCCGGCGACACCTGAAGGAGCATCTGTCATAGCGGTGCGCCATGCATCCTTGGCCATAGGGATCATGATGCCTACTTCGTGCAGTTGAACGGCGTCTGGTAAGACTTTACGTTGTTCAGTTTCATAGCCGACTGACACATTTTCAAAGTCTATTTTGGGGCCAGCTTCAAGGGGTGGCGGCCAATTGTTGATATAAGTAGCATCGTTGGCGGTTGGGCCATTTTTGCTTCCGGCTTTGATGTAACTGAAAACCAATTTCTTTTCCAGTTCGGCAGAACCCATAGCGCCAGCACCCAGGAATACAGAAACGGCGCGGAGCATCCGGCTGCCTTCTTCAGGAGTACCGGTCCATTTCGGCAAGCCCATCTGCTCAGGGGTTTGAATGCCAGCCGGAGAACCAGTTAGTGTAGCGGTGGTAAAAATCTTGGCTGAATAAAACTGAGAGGCGGCGGCTGATAGCGCTTTATCTCTAACCGTTGAACCTACTTTGCCAAGGTTCTCTTTGTTAAAGGCCGCGGTTGCGGTGGCTACCTTGCCCCATTCGTCTGCGCCAGCATATTTGGCATTGGTGTAATTTGACTGACAACTCAGGCGTTGATCGAAACGCTGCATTTGGCTAAAGTCTAATTCAACAGTTGGATGATGCGGTTCGAGTTGTTTGACCCACCATGGGCGCTTCCAATTTGCTTTTTCGGATGACATGAGCTCATCCAGGTCATGGAAAACTGGGGCGGTGGCAGCCGCGGCACCCAGGCCTGCGGCGGATAGTCCAAGCGCCTTCATAAAATCTCTGCGACTGACTGTGCTGTGGAACTGTGACATTGGTGTTCTCCTTAAATTAATTGTTTTGGTGGTCTTTCCCACGGCCATCCGGTCTTTCCCGGTTGCCAATTTCCCATTACACCTCCTTGAAATGGGTAGAGCGATGGATCACTAATTATTACAGTAAAGTTATACAATAGAAACATTAAGAAAACAATACGCCATTATGCGTATAAATAATAATATTTTAGTAACATGAAGTTATGGAAGATTATAATTAACCTTCACGCTCAAATTTAGAGAACCTAGTCTGAAAGTAACAGATAGTAGATTATATTTGGGCTTCGGGTGAAAAGGAAAATTTGAAATTAGATTTGATATGCTGAGCGGCAGGCTTCGGGTGTCTGAAACAATAATCCTTGAATTTTAAATGAAAATTAAAGGTCCATAAATTCATTTTGAACTATGGCTTCCAAGAATGCTGCACAATCTTCTTCTGCCCTGTTAAACGGAATGCCATGCTTGTGAGCCAATTTTTGAACTATTTTCTTAAAACTGATATTGCCATCGCACAGACTGATTACCTCTAAGGCTTGCTTCGGAATAGCCATAACTTTGCCTGTGTCTGGATCAAAGATCAGGCTAGTTGGTTTAGGGGATGCCAGAATATCTGTACCGTCCGCGATATTCTGTTGAATTTCCAATAAGTTAAATCTGTTGCTGTCTAACACAAGGCCATGTTTTATTCTTGGGACTGAATGCCTATTGACACGCTGGTGAGTAACAGCCGTGCTTTTGTTTGTGGGTAAAATCGATTTGAGTAAAGGATCACTCTTTTCATAGTGAAGTAGATATAATGGCAAATAATGATGGGTTACTTGGGCTAATATTTCATCGCCCTCAAATTCTTTACCTATTGTTTCCATGCAATTTGCAGCCAGTTCCCGCGCCTGGTCATAGGCTACACCGGATGAAACGCTGAAGTCATATGAAATATTGAAACATCTATCGCTATCCTCTTCAAATTGGATGCCATATTTTGAAGGAGATCTTTGTACCTCCATTCCTTTTCCAAGGCTGAAATTATCGACGTGAAAGGAATGGATGATGTCTTTATTTGAAAGGAGGAAATCGATTGTCGCCGTAAGTTCTTCTTCTGTTTCACCTGGGAATCCGAACATTACATACAGATGGTTCCATATTCCTGCCTGATAAAAGTTGTGGCACGCCTCAGCGGCCATTTTTGTATTCATACCCTTGTTCATGATCTCCAGCACACGGTTGCAACCTGATTCCAAGCCTAAATATAGTAGCTTGAAACCGGCTTGGTGTATCTTTTGACACAGATCAGGGGTAAACTGCCTTTCCATACGCACATTTGTTGAGCAGCAGACCTTCAATTTATTTTCAATGATTTCATTTGAGAGTTTGTTCATCATACTGGGGGATATCGCCTCATCAGTGAAAGCGAAGTGCCTGGCGCCGTATTTTTGAGTTAGGTTGCGCATATCCTCGACAATTTTTTGAGCATCACGGCAATGATAGCGTCCCTGGTAAATAACATTTTGTGAACAGAATGCGCATTTGTTCCAATAACATCCCCGAGACGCCAGGATGGGTAACACTGGTTCGGGACTAAAATACGAATCTAATGGTAAATCATCAAAGCAGGGGGTTGGTAATGAGTTGAGGTTTTCAGGAGGTGATATTTCATTGACAAGGACCTTGCCATCGTTAGCATAGATCAAATTCGGGACCCCATCCAATCCCATGTCGTCCCTGAGATGTTCTACCAGTGTTAATAGTGGACGTTCACCTTCATAAACAATGGCGCTATCAAAGAAAATTCCGAATAGCTCCTTATTTTTCTTCAGTGACTCAGCAAGAAGGGTGACCATATGACCGCCAATCACTACATGAACGTCTTTAACAGTTGATTTTATTAATCGTGCAAGAGTCATTGCCGGGATAAATTGGCTGTTTCCGGCAATTGAGATACCTATAACATCGGGTGCCTGTTCAGATATAAAAGGCAGGAGATTATTCTCGAAAAGCTCAATAAAGGGGTTCTCAACCTTATTCAGGGTTATTTCTTTTAATTCTTTCAAGGTTCCTCTGAACATCAGCATTTCCAATGTCGATAAATCCAGCCGTATTGGAAAGGCTGTTGAGATAATTGCCAGCGCTTGTTCCAGGGTATTCCTGGCGTTGACAATTGTTTCGGGGTTGTAAAATCCAGCACTGTTCCGTAAAGCCTCTTTGGCTCCTTCAACTTTGGAAGATATCGTCTTGAGCTTTGATTTGGCAATAAACAAGTCATTAAAGTATCTTTGTTCAAAGCCTGGCAACAGTTTGTCTCTTGAATCCATTACCTCAAATCTTGCGTTTAACCGTTCTTGCAAATTCAACAGATATTTTTCAGACAGCATCAAATCATAAGTTTCAAGATTGAAATCTTTCTGAATAACATCAATTCCGTGTTCTTTCAGGTACGCCGAAAGTGAAGGCAGGCTTAAATATGGGCGGTACGGTGTCCATTGTGGGGGAAAAATAAGAAGTACTTTCATTTTGCTCCCATTTATACGTTGTCTGTGGAAAGAAAGGTTAATTTTACTCTTTTTTTCAACGTTGAGTCATTTTGATAAATATGCAGTGCTTCCTTCCCCCTTATTTTAACAGAAACCAACGGGCACGCCTGACTTTTCAGGAAAAATTCCATACAAAAAGAGCCCTTCCATATGGAAGGGCTCTTTTGAATAATTAACGCTAACCGGATTACTCGCCGTTTTCACCGCCGACCAGCGCCGGTTTTTCCTCCGCCGCAGGCTGTTCCGGTACCGGGTGTTCCACGCTGAAGGCCAGTTCCTCACCTTCTCCGGCGGAATCTACAACTACCGTATCACCGCTACCGTATTGGCCGCGTAGCAGGTCCTCTGATAGTTTATCTTCCAGCAAGTTCTGGATGACACGCCGTAGCGGGCGGGCGCCGTAAACTTCATCGTAACCTTTGCGCCCCAGCACGTCTTTGGCCGCCTCGGTGACTTCTATCTTGATATTCTTTTCCTTGAGCTGTTTGGTCACCGATACCAGTTGCAGATCGACTATCTGACGGATCTGTTCCCGGGTCAGGGAGTGGAAGACCACCGTGGAATCTATACGGTTTAAGAACTCCGGACGGAAGCTCTTCTTGACCTCGCCCAGCAGTTTATCCTTCATCCGCTCGTAGTTGACCTCAACGGCCTTGGCCCCGTCGGAAGTGGTGGAGAAGCCGAGACCGCCAGAACCCTTACGGATGAGGTCGGCGCCGATATTGCTGGTCATGATGATGATACTATTGCGGAAATCAACGCGCCGGCCTTTGGCGTCAGTCAGGTGGCCGTCGTCAAAGATCTGCAACAGAATATTGAAAACATCGGAATGGGCTTTTTCAATCTCATCGAGCAGGATCAGGCAGTAACCCTTGCGCCGTACCGCCTCAGTCAGCTGGCCGCCTTCGTCATAACCCACATATCCGGGGGGCGCGCCGACCAGCCGTGACACCGCAAACTTCTCCATGAACTCGCTCATGTCGATGCGCACCATGTTGTCTTCAGAACCGAACATGAATTGGGCCAGCGCCCGCGCCAGTTCCGTCTTGCCGACACCGGTAGGTCCTAAAAAGACAAAATTACCAATCGGCCGCCGCGGGTCTTTAAGGCCTGCCCGGGCGCGCCTGACCGCCTTGGCGATTGTGGTGATGGCTTCTTCCTGGCCGATGATGCGCTTATGCAGCACCTCCTCCATCTGGAGCAGCCGTTCTGATTCGTCACCGGTGAGTTGTAACAGCGGCACGCCGGTCCACATACCGACCACGTCGGCAATGTCTTCCTTAGTTACCTTGGGTTTGTCCTGACCCTGTTCCAGCTGCCACTCATCTTCCATCTTGCGGCGCTTCTCAGCTATCTGGTATTCACGTTCGCGGAGTTCGGCGGCAAAATCATATTGCTGGGTAGAAAGGGCGGCTTCCTTGTCGCGGCGGTAGGAGTCCTCGGCCTTTTTCAGGTCTTTAAGCGGCATAGGTTTGGTGCGGTGACGGATGCGTACCCGTGAGGCCGCTTCGTCAATGAGGTCAATAGCCTTGTCGGGCATGAAGCGGTCGGAAATATAGCGCGCCGCCAGGTCTGTTGCCGCCTTTAAAGCGTCATCAGTGATCTCAAGACGATGGTGCTCTTCATAGCGACCCCTGATGCCGCGCAGTATCTCCAGTGTATCCTCAAGCGATGGCTCTTCCACCAGTACCGGCTGGAAGCGCCGCTCCAGGGCGGCGTCTTTCTCGACATGCTTTCGGTAGTCGTCAAGGGTGGTGGCGCCGATGATCTGGATCTCGCCGCGGGCCAGGGACGGTTTTAAAATATTGGCGGCATCAACGGCGCCTTCAGCCGCGCCGGCGCCGACCATGGTGTGGAACTCGTCAATGAAAATGACGATGTTTCCCACGCTCTTGAGTTCTTCAAGTATCTTCTTCAGGCGCTCCTCAAATTCGCCGCGGTACTTGGTACCAGCCACAAGAGAGGCGATATCCAATGACACCAGGCGTTTGCCTTCCAGTGTTTCCGGCACATCGGCCGCCACAATGCGGTGCGCCAGCCCTTCAACGATAGCCGTTTTGCCGACGCCAGGCTCACCGATTAGAGCCGGGTTGTTCTTGGTGCGGCGGGAAAGAATCTGGATTACCCGCTCGATCTCCTTTTGACGGCCTACCACCGGGTCCAGTTTGCCTGCCCGGGCAGCGGCGGTAAGATCGAGAGAAACAGCATCCAGATTGGGTGTTTTACCGGGTGTTTTGCCTACTTTGACCGGGCCGCTTCGGCTGACGGTATTCTGTGCCAGGACTTTGGTAATCTCGGAGCGGGTTTTTTCAATGGTAATGCCAAAACTGTCCAGCACTCCCGCCGCCACCCCTTCGCCCTCGCGTAAAAGGCCCAGCAGCAGATGTTCGGTACCGATATAATTGTGGCCCAGATTGCGGGCCTCATCAATCGCCAGTTCAATGACCTTCTTGGCTCTTGAAGTCAAACCGGTTTCACCGGTGGACGGCTTTTCGCCGCGGCCAATGACAAATTCCACTGCAGACCGCAGCTTGGTCAGATTAACATCCAACGCCACCAGCACCCGGGCAGCAACGCCGTCTTCCTCGCGTACCATACCCAGCAGGATATGTTCGGTGCCGATGTAATTATGATTTAGATTCTGAGCTTCCTCCTGCGCGTAGGTCAGGACGCGTCTGGCGCGCTCAGAAAATTTATCGAAACGACTAGCCATGATAAATTCCTCTCGCTTAGGATACCTATCCATTATAGGTCAAAAACACAAGGGCGTAAAGGTTTGTAGCTATGCTTTACGTTTGGCTAAGCGTGGTGTGATAGTGCTGCCGTGTTATGAGACCACAGACCGGGCTGTCAACTCGCCGGTTATCGGGTGAAATAACTGATGATCAGCCACGCCGTCTCAACGATGAACATGCCCATGCCGAAGATAAATATCCTGGAAGCCAGCCACTGTGGCAGGAAGATATCGGTCACCGCCCCGTTCTGCGCCCCATGTTTTTCGGCCATCGTCCGCAGCGGACAGGTGCCGTTGTTGAATGCCAGTGCCACCCCTTCAAGGATATGTGAGCCATAGGTTACGGCCAGCAGCCAGGAGAAGGTGCCGGTGGCTGCCGCGTAGAGATTCCAGGCAAAGCAGCCGATCATGAACCAGAAGATGGCAGTGTGGACGGCCTTGATGACAAAGATGCTTCGGGACATGCTACTCTTCGGTTTCGCCCCCCTCGTCAGCCTTCTGCCCCGTCAGCGCCGCCGCCAGCGCCTGCCTAATATCGCGTACGTGAATCAGTTGAAAATCGTTAGATGGAGACTTGGCCCGCGCCGCCGCCGGCACCAGTGCTTTGGTGAAGCCCAGCCGCGCCGCCTCGGCCAATCTGCGTTCTATCTGCGGCACGTTACGGATCTCGCCGGACAGCCCCACCTCCCCGATAGCCACCAGGTGCGGGTCAACGCCGATATTTTTGTAACTTGAGGTGATGGCCATGGCCGCCGCCAGGTCCGCCGCCGGTTCGGCTACGTGCAGTCCGCCTGTGGCGCTGGCAATGACATCCTGCGCCCCCAGTTTGAGATATGCCCGCCGTGATAGCACCGCGGTGATGATTATCAGCCGTCCGAAGTCCAGGCCGTTGGCCGTCCGCCGTGGCTGTCCAAAGCTGGTGGCGTTGGTCAGCGCCTGTATCTCCACCAGCAGCGGCCTTGAGCCTTCCAGCACCGGCACCACCGCTGAACCGATAGAGTTCTGCCTGTCACGTGATAAGAATACTTCTGACGGGTTTTGCACCTCAGCCAGGCCGTGTTCCTTCATTTCAAATATGCCTACTTCATTGACCGAACCGTAACGGTTCTTGACCGAGCGCAGGATGCGGTAGCTGGAGAACGGCTCGCCTTCTAGGTATAAGACCGTATCAACGATGTGCTCAAGTAGTCTCGGTCCGGCAATAGTCCCGTCCTTGGTAACGTGACCGGCAATGAACACCGGTGTCTGCGTCGCCTTGGCCCATGTAACCAGCCTGGCGGCGCACTCTCTGACCTGTGTCACCCCGCCCGGCGCCATGTCCAGATCGGGGGTATAGACCGTCTGGATGGAGTCTATGACCACCAGTCCCGGTGAAAGTTTATCCATTTCAGCGGTAATAACGTCCAGGTCGGTTTCGTTGAGGACATACAGTCCGTCGCCGTTTATACCCAGGCGTTTGGCCCGCATCTTGATCTGCGGTCTGGTTTCCTCACCGGTAACATAAAGCACCGGTGCTCCGCCCCGCTCCGCCATCTGCGCCGCCACCTGAAGTAACAGGGTGGATTTGCCTATGCCCGGTTCGCCGCCGACCAGACATAATGACCCCGGCACCAGTCCCCCGCCCAGCACCCGGTTGACCTCGCCCATAGCCACAGATATCCGCTCATGCCCGGTGATCTCCACCTCGGCTAATGACTGTGACCCATTGGCTGCCGCCCGCCGCCGTGCCGCTG
Source organism: Dehalogenimonas sp. WBC-2 (assembly GCA_001005265.1). NCBI lineage: Bacteria > Bacillati > Chloroflexota > Dehalococcoidia > Dehalococcoidales > Dehalococcoidaceae > Dehalogenimonas > Dehalogenimonas sp. WBC-2. The sequence continues at coordinate 1,519,326 of CP011392.1, read as the reverse complement.
GTTTGACTGTGGCTACAGCCTGTTCAAATAAAGTATTCCACTCGCCGCAGCCGGGGCACTTGCCCTGCCATTTGGCGCTCTCATTTCCGCAGCCGGAACACACAAATACAATGCGTTGCTTAGCCATGGCAAGACTTTAGCGTATCGAGGGAAGTGGTGCAAGTGAGGTTTAGGGGTGTGGTGCAATTGAAACGACGGTGATGGCGCACTTGACCGGACCGTAATACCAGAAGATATTAGAAATTAGATATTTCTTGTTGTCCTACCGCCGCCCCCGCCTCCCCAACCTGGGCTTCTCTGTTCTCAAAATCACGCTGGACAACGGCATGGCTTCAACCACACATAACTCCTGCCCCCGCAGCCGTGCGCCGTTGATCGCGGCTATCGCCATATTGCCCGCCGCTACTGAGGGCATCTCCACGTAACCGTGGCCCCGCGCCTGGACGCTGTCGTCCTCATCTTTGACCATGGTCACCTTTTCCACCAACCCGTAGCGGCTGAACACGCTTTTGAGTTCCGTCTCAGTCACACTGGGTTCTACATTGCCGACATAAATATTTATGCAGTTCATTTATATCCTCCTCCTATAGCCTCCTCATCCCAATATCATCCCCCTCTCCTGTTGACGGAGAGGGCAGGGGGTGAGGTAACTCCCCCCTTAAAAACAAACACGCAGGCCAGATCTCTCCAGCCTGCGTGTATCTTGCCGTTTTAGAATTAACGGGTGGCGCTTACTCTGCGATAACAATCGCTGCAGTAAACCGGTTTGCCGTTACGGGGTTCAAACGGGACCTGAGTTGCCTTGCCGCAATCGGAACAAACAGCCGGGAACATCTGCCGGGGGGCAGAATTGTAGCCGCCGCCGTTACCGCCGAAGCTGGAACCGCCGTTGCTTGAACCGCGTTCCGCCTTGCGGGCAGTGCGGCAGCTGGGGCAGCGTTTGGGTTCATTGACGAAACCTTTGGACGCAAAAAATTCTTGATCTTCTACGCTGAAGGTGAAATCTGAACCGCAATCGCAGCAGTTGAGGGTTCTGGGTTGATAAGCCATATGGATGACCTCCTCTCTTTAATACTCGTTAGAGTCTGGTCATCCAATGCCTGAATCGAAGGGCGATTCTGAAATGCGTGTAATAACCGTTTCTTTAACTGGATACAGTATAAGGCATCTGGTTAAAGAATGCAAATGTGCCAAAAATGTTCAATGTACATAAGGTCAAGGTAACGAAGACGCGAGTGCCTCTTGCTGATAAGCGTCAGCCAATCTAGTTTGGTCGTCTGAGGGTCAAAACAGCCGTGGAGTCGTGCCTACTCCTAGAGGAAGTTCACTATGCCCAATTTTAAGAACTAACCAAAAGTAATACAAGAAACCCACTATAATGCCCAATGTTGCCGGTAAAGTTGCTTTTTCTCCAAATAATGTAAGCGCAATAGCACTAGCGCCAGCCCATTTTTTCATGGTTCCAAATAAAATGATATTTACGGTTTGTTGGTAGCTTATTGAAGTTCTTCTGCATAAATAAAATATTATTTCTCCCAAAATGAATATTGTGATAATCGCCACAATTGAAGGTACTAATAAATCCTTTGGTGAGGAGGTAATCAAATCATGGTTGATTCCTATTAACGAAAAGCACACAATCGCTATACACCAATTAATAATATGACCATGGTAACGCTCAGTATATCTCATTATCCCTGAAACTCTATAAAATTGGGATAAAATAATGGGGATAACAATTAATTCGAACAATATCAAGAATAGCTGGCTTGAATCATATTTGCCATTTAAAAACAACCCAACCATAACGGGCATTATCGCTATCGATGCAATATACCCGAGAGTTGTGCCTATAAACGCCTCATTGACATTACCTTTGAGATTGTAGGCGAAAGCAGGGATAGCTAATGAAGGCGGAGCGCCTGCTAATATAACAAAACCGGCCCTAATAGCAAAATCATCAGATAATAAATATCCTAGAGCAATATTAAACATACCAAGGATTATGAAATTGAAGAATAGTATCATCATTAGTGGTTTTACGATTAATTTAGGTTTGAGAATATCTTTAATGTGAGTGCGGCTCATGGAGAGGGTCATGGCAAGGATGAGTAGGGGAATCATGATATGCAGAATTGATTGTGCCCCATTTGGAATAAGAAATCCTGCGATAATACCCACCAAGAGAGCGAAGTTATGGCGTTGAAGTAGTAATTTTAAAAATATATTCCAATCCATAAGCCAATTGGCCTTCTCAACATCCTCTAGCGATGCCGGTCACTCCATTTTTGAATACACAAGATGTGCCGCAACCCCAAGTTCCACATTGATCGTTCATTAACTGGCAATCGGAAGGAGAAAAATACCAATGTTTATAAAAAGCTGCCTCATTTTTACCTTCTTGTTGACGATATACTCCCGCGGTGGTTTTTTCGAAATTGCTTCTATTTCCCCAGCGATGGGATGGCCCAAAACCCTCCCAACTTGGTTCCATTTGGATTTCATTTGTTGGGATGCCACCTCTGGAAACTGCATTACCAGGACAGGTTAATGCACAACTCATACAACTATGACAAAACCGCCGTATGCCGGCATCTATAGGTTTTGTTGGTGCTAGTGGTAGATCTGTAATGATCGTTGCATATTGTCCGCATATTGAGCCAAGCAAAGGTGATATAGCCATATTATTCCGTCCTAATTCCGCTTCGCCTCCTAATACAGCCATACCAACATTTTCCGACATATTATTTGTAAAACTACAAGGACCAATTGCTTGATAGCCAAGCCCTTTTATGAACGCCTGGATCCGGTATTGAAGCATTCTAGCGTCTGCATAACGCAACCAACTATTTTCAAAAATATGATATGGCCAACTTTCTAATTCGCTGAGCGAATAGTGAATTAGCCAACGACAGCGATCAGGGATAACTCTTTTTCCATCTTTCGGCTGTCGCTTTGTACTATTCTCTCCAGTTTCATAAGCTTGCTCTGTCTCCTCAAACACGTAGGGTTTACCGTCGTGAAACTCATGACTAGCTATAAGGTTTCGGCTCGTTTTTGGGTTTAATTCTATAAGAGAAACGTCAGATGCTCCAAGTAGAATACATACTTGCCAAAGCAGTGTAGAAGCCTCTTCTAGGGTTCCAGTCCATTTTTTAACACCAATATCACTTGGACTTTCTACTTCAGGCCCAAAGAAACCATCGTTTAAGCTACCGTATTTGCCGCTGCTTGATCCAAAAAGAAGAGATGTCAAGGATTTTGAGGAGAGATTGTACCGTTGCTTTGCAAAACACTGCTTACTGTATTTAATACGAATATTATGCTCATTTTGCTTCCTTTTAGTTGGATCTCGACCGTCTCTTAATTCAGCCCATGCATTGAGTTCTTTAGCGCCTTGCCAGGAACATTGTGGTAGATGCCTGAAATCAAAACGCTTTGCTTGCGTCCAATCGATCTCTGTGGTGGGATTATCATAATCCAATTCAGTAACCCACCATGGTAATCGCGACGCATGAAAGGCTTCGCTCGTAATAATTTCATCAAAATCGTGATATTGAGCCACTGAAAAGGCTTCATCATGAAAGCCGAATGCCCATACCCCGATCTTTTTCAAATATTGCCTGCGATCGACGGTAGTATGAAATTGAATATGATTAACTTCCATAGTTATCCTATATGACAATATAGTAATTAATAATAACACTCATTGTCAGCCCAAAGTAATCCATATCGGATTTTTAGCGTGGCGTTAAAGCAAGTATTTCTTTTTCAGACACCCCGCGCAATTTGGTTTGGGACATTCGCGGCATTGCTCGACAATTATTAGTGCTGTCTCATTTTCTTGGTCGGTCTGAGTCAATAGTTCAATAGACTCCCTGATTTTCTGTTTTGATAGATTCAGTGCATCTAAAGTGCGGTTTATTCTTTCTGATCTATTGACGGGAGGAATCTTATTATTGCCAAGTATTATTTTTATATCATCAAGACTAATACTAAGTAATCTAAGTCGATTAATGAAACGGAGGCGAGTGACATCTGATTCATCATAAAGACGCAAACCCCCAGAGGTGGTACCTGCAGGGTGAACGAGTCCCTCTTCTTCATAGTATCTAAGCGTTCTTTGACTCATACCTGTCCGTTTGGCCACTTCGCCGATTTGCATTACCGATATTCTTTGTTCCATGAAAATTAATCTCCTGTTGTATTTAGGAAGTATAGCATAGACAAACACCCAGTGAGAAAAATTACAAAACGAGAATAATGTGACGTTACGGTAAGTATTGACAATAACGTAATGATATGTTACTGTCTCGACAATAAAATACCAACACGAGGTGCAAAATGTAAAAAGTAAGTTAGTATTCATTTTTCCGGAGACACAAGTCATTACGAAGGAGATTTTATGGGTAATCCACAAGTTTCAAGACGAAATTTTGTTAAAACAATTGGGCTAGGAAGCGCGATAGCCCTCGGTACAGCGGCAGCAAGTGCTGTAAGAATCGAAGCTGCTGATGAAATAGATCCTCCTGGTAGAGCCCGTAGTTCTCATAGGCACGAGTATCCCGATGTTCTTCCCGGTTATATGGCTGATAACATCGAACCAAGGGAAGGTTATATTGGCACGACGAAGATAATCGGCGGGTTGTCTCTATTTGATGAAAGAGATCATGGATTTGCCCAAACAGTTCGCAGAACATCCCAGAAGGATTGGTCAGGCAAATGGGGCGAAACTGTTTTCAAGGCAGTACAAGAAAAAAACACCTATGTTGCTAGTATGTCTACCGAGGAAAAAGAGGATTTTATTTGGGCAAGCGCGATGGTGCAAGCAACCGATCAAATTCACGTCAACATGGGGCCTGGACGTTTTGAACAAATCGCAATCGCGTCAAATAAGCTTGAATTATCTCCGGCAGACATGACGGCCAAGATAAAGAAAGTTGCGAAGTGGTATGGCGCCGAGATGGTAGGTATTGCTGAAATAAATGAAAGTATGCGCCCATTTGTATATAAAATCGGGCGAACACAAGGTACCTATAGGGGGGGCTGGAATGGATATGAGGATACCGGGAGGGATATTCCATGGCCATATCCATATAAGTATTGCATTGTCTGTGGGAATTTTGAAGACCTACAAACTACAAAGGGAAATGTTGGTGGTTTAAACAACATTGCTGTTGCCACGGAGTGTAGTGACGACGATATTTATCCAACATACCTTGAAACAGTAATTCGCCAACTTGGTTATGATGCGAAAGCTCAACCATTTTCGAATAAAGATATTATGGAGGGACCTTTCGCAGTCGCAGCTGGTATTGGCGAACTCGGTCGAAGTGGTCTGGTGGTAACCCCTTGGGGGGCGCACGTGCGACTTTATGAAGTATTAACCAATATGCCTTTAATACCCGATAAACCCATTGATTTTGGCCTACAAAATATGTGTAGGGTTTGTAGAAAATGCGCCGATAATTGTCCTTCGGGAGCAATAACTGATGCTGTCGAGCCAACTGAAGTTATGACAACTACCAGTACTGTCAGGTGGGAATGGGATCCATATAAATGTATGGCATATCGTATCACCTATGGGTGTTCAACTTGTGCCGCTGTTTGTGTTTATAGCAAGCCAAATTCCGCATTGCACAATGCTGGAAGATTTTTGGCAAAACAAGAGCTTGTTCAACCAGTACTGCGAGGCATAGACGACCTATTTTATGGGAAAAATCCCAAGCCCAGGCAACTATCAGCTTGGGCTCCGTGGAGAATCTAGAGTAAACAAAATATAGGAGTTTAACAATGGAATTAATAACACTGTTCATAGGTATTGGAATTACAGCTTTAGCAACTTGGTTGTGGCAGCTAATAAAACAAAATGGGTGGAGGGTTATGGGGTGGCACTACGTACTTATCGTAATTTGGTTTCTATTCACTATTTTTGGGGCATGGTTTGCAATAAGTGTAGGATCTGATGCTAATTTTGTTGCCGGCGAAAGTGAGATGACTGGTGCTGTGATTGCAGCCGGTATTTTTGGGGGAGCATCAATAGTATTTGCAATCATAATCGCTCGGCTGATTCAGGTCCATTCTAAAAAGCAAGTTAACTGACATAGCACTCTAGAACCATTGTGCAACAAGGAAAGAAGAGAGCTCATCCATAATCACCCCCTCTTTTTTTCTTGTTGCAGATGAAATACCAACTTGGAAAAGAATTAATTCAGAAATCACCAGTTAAGGAGAACTCGTGTTATGAACAAATCAACGATGGTAGTCAGTCGCAAGAAGTTCATGCAGGAGATTGAAGAAAACACACTAGGTTTTGCTCCGAAAAGCCACCATAAGGCCGATGAGGGTAATGTTGAATACAGGAATATTTTAGGAGATTGCCAAAATCAATGGGCCAATTGTTATCAACTTAAATTAAAGGGAAATACCTGATTCAGGTATTTGTACGAAATGGATAGAGTTGTTCTGGCAAGCACTGTGGTGGGGGAAACCAGGGTGCCGGGCTGTTGCGACCAGTCCGGCTTAATAAGCTGTGAAACCCCTCCCGTGTGCTCCCTGGGTGTAATCGGGGTTCACCACGGCGCTTGCCATTTTGACTTTGAGTTTAAAGGACAGACGCATTAAGGAGCGACAATGGTCCTGGAGATAGTAAAAGAAGCCCGTTTAAGTCTGAGCCCTAACAGTAAGAGGGTATTGGAGAAGCGTTACCTGCGGCGTAACCGTAAGGGCGAGATCATTGAGATGCCGGAAGGGATGTTCCGAAGGGTGGCTGAAGCCGTTGCCTCAGCCGAATCACTTTATAACACTGGTGCCGATACTGAGATGGTGGCGGATGAGTTTTATAAGGTGATGGCGGCACTTGAGTTTTTGCCCAACTCACCGACGCTTTTAAATGCCGGGACTGAGGCCGGGCAGTTGTCATCTTGTTTTGTACTGCCGGTGCCTGATTCAGTGGAAGAGACCTTTGACGCGGTAAAGTACACCGCGCTGATCCATAAGAGCGGCGGCGGCATCGGTTTTAATGTGTCCCACATCAGGCCCAAGGGCAGCGCAGTAGGGGAACATCTGGATGCGGCCGGCGGACCGGTGGCACTGGTACATGTCTTTGCCGGGGCGGCTGACTATATCAGACAGGGAGGGGTCAGGCGAGGCTGCAACTCGGTGGTGTTGTCGGTAGATCACCCTGACATACTGGATTTCATCAAGGCCAAGAATAACCCACTGACTTTAACCAACTTCTACAACTCCGTGTCGGTTACCGATGATTTTATGACCAGGGTCAAAGAGGGTAAAGACTATCCGCTGATTGACCCTTATACCGGCAGAGTGGCCGGATACCTGAGCGCCAGGGAAGTGTTTGAGCAGATAGTGGATCAGGCTTGGCGCACCGGAGACCCGGGGCTGGTGTTCACCGACCGTATCAACCGGGATAACCCGACGCCATACCTTGGTCGACTGGAGACGATCACCGGCTGCGGTGAGCAGGCGCTGTTGGATTATGAATCCTGCAATCTTGGCTCCATCAATCTGGTAAGGATGCTTAAGGCGACAGATGATGGTCTGGAGATAGATTTTGACAAGATAGCCAGGATAGTGCCCATTGCAGTCAGGTTTTTAGATAACGTCATCGACATCAACCGTTTCCCAATATTGGCGATCGCACAGGCGACCAAGCGCACCAGAAAGATCGGCCTGGGTATCATGGGCTTTGCCGACATGCTCATCAGACTTGGTATCCCCTATAACTCGACCAAGGCTATTACGGTGGCTGAAGAGGTAATGGAGTTTATCACAGGTTTGGCCCATGAGGCGTCTCACCAACTGGCTGAAGAGAGAGGGGTATTCCCGGCTTACAAGGGCAGCAGTCATGAGGCCAAGAGCGTGACCATGCGTAATGCCTGCTGCACCACTATCGCCCCCACCGGGACACTATCGATCATCGCCGGGGTATCCAGTGGTATAGAGCCGATATTTGCCAGCGTGTTTGTCAGAAACATCCTGGACGGGGAGAACCTGCTGGAGATTAACCCCTATTTTGAGGAAGTAGCCAGAGAGAGAGGCTTCTTTACCCGGGAGCTTATAGAGCAGCTGGTGTTGACCAATCACCTCTACCGCCGGAGCGAGATACCGGAGGATGTCAGGAAGGTATTTGTTACCGCCCATCGGGTATCGCCGGACTGGCACGTCAGGCTGCAGGCTGCCTTCCAGAGGCATACCGACAATGCTGTATCCAAGACGGTGAACTTCCCAAAGAGCGCCACCAAAGAAGATATAGCCAAGGTATTCACCATGGCCTTTGAGCAGGGACTTAAGGGTATCACGGTATACCGGGATAACAGCCGGGAACTGCAGCCGTTGTGCACCAGTGACACCGGGCTGCAACTGGTCAGGAATTTGTTCCAGGTGCAAGCATAGAAGTAAGAGGACAAACTACATGTTCTAAATATCATTCAACAATAAACAGACGGGAATTTATGAGGGGTATCGGTTTGGCTTCCGCTTCATTATTGGCTCTGAACTTTCATGATCTGGATGATTTAGATTCTTCATCTTCAACCGAATGGAAGAGGCCATGGTACACATGATACTGATTATTTCAATTCGATGAAGGTTAAAAAAAGGAGGCACAATGCACCTGTTCGCTAAGAGATATTTTGAAAAGATATTAGGGAAGGACAAGTTGTGGGTGGTTGACAAAAGTTGTACATATTACCCTTGCCATCCTGATAGGATAGAAGATTGCACATTCTGTGCTTGCCCTTTTTTCCCTTGCGGTGATGTGTCAATGGGAGGCAGATGGAGTGAAGGTAAATGGAGTTGCACGGATTGTACCTGGGTTCATCAGACAGAAGTGGCCAGCATGATTCTAGAAAAAATAAAAGTTCTTGGCATAAATAAACCAGAGGATATTGAAAAAAACTGGTCTGAGTTGCAAATGATCCAGGAGGAGATCAAAGCCCTGCATCCACCAAATCTAGCAACCTCATGGATCCATTGATTATATCTATGATAAGGAGGGAGATAAAAATATGAAAATTGAAAGAGTAGCCCCCGCAAAGCATGGAACCCACCCCGTGTTTCACAGTTACCTTGACATGAGTGTGGCTGATGCCGAGACCAGTCTTCAGGGCGTCAGTTATCCGGCGACTAAGCATGATTTGATACACCAGGGGAAGATGAACGGCGCTTCATCTGATGTGATGGCTTTCCTGCGTATAATGCCGGAAGGCCGATACACTCATTTCAACGACATTGCCTCTATGGCATGATCGTTCCTACTAATCTAACGCAGATTTGAAATGAGCATTTTGGAGGCAACCTTGATAAATGGCATTCGGGAGAGACCAGAAATAGAGAAATAAGAGAGAAAAAAGGAGAACGAAAATGTCTAGTTTTCATTCGACGGTAAGTAGAAGAGATTTCATGAAAGGGCTTGGGTTGACTGGTGCGGGGTTGGGTAGTGCGGCTGTATTATCACCATCTTTTGGAGACCTTGATGGCATTATGTCTTCAGGGGCAAGCGCGGAAAAACCATGGTGGGTGAAGCAAACCGACCAAGCTACGGTAGAATATGATTGGGATCTTATAAAACGATTTGATGCCCGCAAGGTTATGAACAGTCCGATGGGGCCGCCTCAATGGGTTAGTACTGAAGAGTGGGCACAAGTGCAAAAAACTGCTGCCCAAAACCAGTTGGATTGGTTGACTGAGCACAGACCTGGCTACACACTAAGAGACCATGCTCTATACAAAGGAGCTATGGGCGGTGAAGGCGCACCGGGAGTAACCAACTATAACTGGTTAGGACCGTTGAAAGCCCCAACTCCGGAGAAATTGGGAGTTCCAAGATGGGAGGGCACCGCTGAAGAGAACACCCTAATGCTACGCTCTGCTTTGCGGTTTTTCGGTGCAGCGGATATTGGGATTCTTGAACTTGACGAGAATATCAAGAAGTTGGTTTATACACACCCGCGTGTGGCACCATACAAAACCTATGAGTTTGAGAATGTTGACCAAAGCTACGAAACTGACGATAAGTGGGTTATACCTACAAATAAGAATTTGTTTGTGGTAACCGTTTTAGGACAATCATCTATTGATGGATATTCAACCACACCTTCTTGGATACAGCGAGCTGCGTCAGATAATACAGTAAGGCTTAATTCAGGGATTTTAGCGAGTACTCAAGAATTTTTACGTACCCTTGGATATCAGGGTCTGGCCGGACATGAACGCAATGCTATCGGGCCGGCTCCGGCTTTCGGGACTTTATCAGGCCTAGGAGAATTGTGCCGTAATACTCAGGTGCTTACCCCTCTCTATGGCCTCATGGTTCGGGCGGTCAGATTTATAACCGATCTTCCTTTAACGCCAACAAAACCCATCGACGCCGGGATCTGGCGTTTCTGTCATGATTGTGCCAAGTGTGCGGACCACTGTCCATCTGAAGCCATACCCAAGGACCGAGAGCCATCATGGGAAATACCTGGCGGATGGAACAATCCAGGAAAGAAAGTTTGGTATGTACAGGCAATAAAATGCCAAAGTACCCGGGATATGATGACTCGTGATTGCGGACTTTGCATGACTGCCTGTGTTTACACAAAAAAAGACTATGCCGGTATTCATGGAGTCGTTAAAGGCGCAATCTCGTCTACAGGTATGTTCAATTCCTTCTTTAAGGGTATGGATGACCGGTTTGGTTATGGCACTGAGTTCGGTCCTACCCGTAACCCTTTGATCGGGAACTTTAATGAAGAGGCAGAGGATTTTTGGATTAAAGAAATCCCTCAGTTCGGTGTGAACAGCATGATAGGCATGAAGACACGTTGACGCAAGTATCAAGACAGGCAAAGTAGATAAGCAAGATGAGGGCTGCATTAGTTAACTGGCTATTCAAAGGTGTATATCTTTGGTGCCAGTTACAGCTTAATCCCTGCGCTTACAAACTGAAGCGTCAAACAAAGACGTTTTCGGTATCCAGAACATCCTACCAATCCCTACAACAAATACAGCCCCCCTCAATGAGGGGGGCTGTATCGGAGAAACACATTATATGAAATAAATCCTCAAATAGTTCCAAAACCCCATTGACACCTCCACCGCCTTGCGCTAACATACGTTCTCTGTATATTCGGTAACTAAAAAGAGTATATGAATTATTTATTTCCCACAAACAACCCCTTTGTCATTGCGAGGAGCGAAGCGATGTGGTTTATACCCGAGTGTCAGGCGAGGGTGCAATCTTACTTAAAATGCCAATCGAAATTGTGCCTTATAACTGCAAAAGCTGAATTGTTGCTTTGAATCAAAACTCTAGGTCAAAAAAAACGTGTATTTGTGTCAAATCAATTCCCTAAACGTAAGAAATCCCAAATTACCTCCCACCAGGCGCTTACCGATGCCTGAAAATCGCGCCGCCATTGACGGCGGCAAAGCCATAATGCACAATTGGGACATGGGTTACATGAGAGTCATCGCCGGAGAGTGCAAGGGCCGCCCCATCAAGGTGCCTGATCGCCGCGCCACCCGTCCGGCTACTGAGCTGGTCCGCGGCGCTATCTTCTCCATGCTTGCCAACCTCACCGACAACTGGGATCAGGTGCTGGATCTCTTCTCCGGTTCCGGTTCGCTCGGCATAGAGGCCCTGTCTCAGGGCGCCGGGCACGTGGATTTCGTGGAGCAGGAGCGTGTCTGCTGTGATGTAATTGAAAAAAATTTAAAAAATTGCGGCCTGGAAGATCGCGCCCATGTCCATTGCGTCCCGGTGGAGCGCGCCATCGCCTTCCTTGACCGCGCCTATGACATCATCCTCATGGATCCGCCTTACCGCCGTGAGGACATCGGTAAGTTTTTGGATAAGCTTGCCCGAACACCCCTCGTCCGTGACCATACCTGGCTGGTCATCACTCACTCGCCGCGCGTCACCCTGGATGAACTTTACGCCGACCTTAAAATGTACAAGGAACGCCGCCACGGAGATTCCGTCATCAGCATTTATCATAAGGAGGCCGCAAGCACATGAAAATCGCTCTATATCCCGGTTCCTTTGACCCCGTCACCGCCGGTCATCTGGATATCATCAGCCGTTCGGCCAAAATTTTTGATAAACTTATCGTCGGCGTTTATGACACCCCGGACAAGAAGCTGATGTTCACCACCGCTGAGCGGGTAGACCTCGCCCGCCAGGCCGTCGCTGACCTGCCCAATGTTGAGGTCAAACCTTTCTCCGGCCTGATGGTGGAGTTCGCCAAACGTGAGGGTGTGGCTACCGTCGTCCGCGGTCTTCGCGTTAATAATGACTTTGAGCTTGAGTTCGACATGGCCATGATCAACCGCCGCCTGGCTCCGGAGATTGAGCTCGTCTGCCTCCTGGCCTCCCCGGACTACCAGTTCCTGTCCTCCAGTATCTTAAAAGAAGTCGCCCGTCTCGGCGGCAACATAGACGGCCTCGTCCCGCCCTTCGTCGCCGATGCCGTCCGCAGGAAGGTACAATAAACGTTCCCCCTGTCTGCTCCGAGTTAGTACTCGGGGAGCCTGTCGAAGAGTCCTCCTCTTCAAAGCGTCATTGCGAGGCTATGCCGAAGCAATCTCGGTTCCTGCTGTGGAAATGGCCGCTATTTACCGAAGGTAAAAATTTCGTTATAATAGGAAAATACCAAATTGGCGAGAGGTTAAAAATACCGAAATGGCTTTGAAAATTACCGATGAGTGCATAAGCTGTGGCGCCTGTGAACCGGAATGCCCCAACGCTGCCATCACTGAAGGCGAGGTTATCTACATCATCGACCCGGCCAAGTGCACCGAATGTGTCGGCTCATTCTCCACCAAGCAGTGTGTTGATATCTGCCCAGTAGACTGTTGCGTCCCGGATGAGGCATATCCTGAAACCCACGAGGCTCTTCTGGAGAAATGGAAGACCCTTCACCCCGGCGAAGAACCCAAGGTAAAATAATCCCGCTAACCAGTTAAAATTACCGGCGGCCCTGATTTGGGGGTCGCCGGTTGCTTGACCTCATCTCACCGCTTAATTTCCTCAACAGGGTTATGATATAATCGTGCTCTACGTGGGGCTGTAGCTCAGTTGGGAGAGCATTGCGTTCGCATCGCAAGGGTCAGGGGTTCGAATCCCCTCAGCTCCAGTTTTCAGAATGGATTCCAGTGTTCTGCACATACTGAGCAGTATCATGGAGTTGCTTTGTGTGGCTTTACGGTTTCAGTTCAGTTTGTACGTTTTTGTCAGCGATTGGTTAACATCTTTGTGACCACACCCGCTGCAGGAAGAGGTGCAGCCACACCCTCCCGGTTCGGGATTACAAACTTCACTCAGTTTTCCCTGGGCGACGAGCGTTTGCAACATGCCATTAAGCACGCTTCGCTCAATCTTGAGTCTTCTGCTCAGGCTATCCAGGCTAATGGTATCTTTAGCTTCGCGGAATTCTCTTAGTATCTGTACCAACATCATAACCTCCCAGAGGAGGGGAGTTACTTAGCTCCCCTCCTCTCAGTCACTATACGATTAAACTACCGATTTGGAATACCAGTACTGCCAGTATCCAGGCGATGACGGTTGTATAAACGGCAACGAACCCGGTCCATTTCCACGATCCAGTCTCAGCCCGAATTGCACCAAGAGCGGCAATACAGGGCATATATAGCAGGCAAAAGACCATAAAAGCCAGAGCTATCAACGGTGTCCATCTTTGGCAAGAAAACCGAATAGAACGCTTACCCCAGCTTGCCACTGGTCAAATCCGGCAAGGCTAAAAACCGGAGCAATGAAACTACCTATTTGCCCTATCCAGCTTTCAGCGCTGGCATATTCCACTCCCCATGGCATGCTGCTTAAAAACCAGACAACTACTACCACACCGAATATTATGGTACCAGCTTTGACCAGGAAGGAACGGCCTCTTTCCCACATGTGGGTGATTACACCAAAGAAAGTTGGGAGGCGATAAGGGGGAAGTTCCATCACGAAATGCCCGCTCTCTCCTTTCAATATTGTCTTCCGTAAGACAAATGCCGCCAGCAGCGCGACAATAATCCCTAACAGGTACATGGAAAACAGCACTAGCCCCTGGTTAGCTGAAAAAAAGGCTCCAACCAGAAGAACAAAGATGGGTAACCTGGCGCCGCACAGCATGAACGGGCTGATGAGCATGGTGGTTAAGCGATCTTTGGGATTATCAATAGTCCGGCAGGCCATGATCCCGGGGATATTACAACCAAAACCTATGATTAAGGGAATAAAAGACCGGCCGTGAAGGCCAATCTTATGCATAAAACGGTCCATCACGAAAGCTGCCCGTGCCATATACCCTGAATCTTCAAGGATTGCAATGGCGATAAACAAAAGGAAAATCGGCGGCATAAAAACTAAAACCGAGCCGACACCACCGATGATACCATCAGCCAGCAAAGACCCTGCCCAATCAGGACCTATTGTTGCAGCATGTCCGCCCAGCCAGCCAAAGAAGGCGTCTATCCAGTCCATAAATGGAACAGAAAAAGTGAAGACAAATTGAAAAACCAGATACATTAATCCCAGAAATATGGGTATACCCAGCCAGCGATTGAGGGCTATTCTATCTATCTTCTCAGAAATATTTGTTCTTTCAGCCGGGGGCTTTTTAAACGTATCTTTAAGCAACCCACTGATAAAACCGTACCGGGCATCAGCGATCAAAATCTCGGCATCATCACCATAGACGGTTTTTAAGTGTTTAAGACCTGAGTCTCTTGCATCTAAAATCTCGTTGTTAACCATATTTGATACCCTCAAATTGTTTTATTACCTCAGGATCCCCTTCTATCAACTTGAGTGCCAGCCATCTTGGTGAATAACTAGTATGCCCATTTTCCTGGATGACTGCTTCTAAACGGTCAACCTGCGTTTCGATTTCCCGCCCATAGTTGATTCTGACGCCATAAGACCGCTCTTTGTTGGATGATGTTTCCAGTACCTCTTTTAGCAGTTCATCAATACCCTGGCCTTTAGTAGCGATCATCGCTACTACCGGAGTGTTCATTTCTCGTGATAACCCCTCCACATCAATCTTGTATTTTCTTGACTCAACTTCATCCATCATGTTAAGGGCTATAATAAACGGTATTTCCATCTCCATTAACTGGACGGTTAAGTATAGATTCCTTTCCAGGTTGGATGCGTCAATAATATTGACAACTACATCGGGTTTTTCATCAATAATGTAGTTCCTGGTCACAATTTCATCAAGAGAATGTGCGGTTAGACTATATACCCCAGGCAAGTCAACAATCTCCAGTTCATATCCGGAATATTTCAATCTCCCTTCTTTCTTTTCAACGGTCACCCCTGGCCAGTTGCCCACATGCTGTTTTGAGCCGGTAAGCCTATTGAACAGAGTTGTTTTTCCTGAATTAGGATTACCCGCCAGGGCAACCCTGATTTTCTTTTTATCCATCCTTTCTCTCCTTAACCATTATTTTTTGGGCGACTCCACATCCCAGTGCAATGCGTGAACCCTTGATATCAATTATCAACGGACCGGAACGATGCCCTTCATTAACCTTGATACAAGAACCGGGGATAATACCCATTGAGGTGAGTTTCTGGCACAAACCGTGTCCGCCAATGATCGTTGAGATTTCCATGACCTGTCCGGGTGGGGCACAAGGTAACGGCATACTTGTTTCAGTTTCACGAATTACCATTTACATCACCTCAACAGTAATAGTGGCGGCTTCGTTCTTGCGCAAGGTAAGATTATAACCTTTGATTTTTACTTCAATTGGATCACCAAGGGGTGCAACTCCAATCATCTCTACTTCACTTCCGGTGACAAGCCCCATACCAAGCAGACGCTGGCGAAAACTGCCGCTACTGATAGAAACAATCTTGCCCCTTTCTCCTTTTTTCAGTTCGCTCATTTTTCCAACTGACATATTCTTTCCTCCTTTAATGAATGATTTCATGACATGCATTGATTCACCCCCTGTGATTTGTTTCATAAAAGCTATTCGCTGGCATTGCCGTGTTTGTATATTGATATTCATTATGCTATCCCCGGATATATAAAAGTTAGGCTCACCTTACTTCATTAAGTAAAAAAAACCGGCTTCTATCCTTTCGTTTCTCGCTCCTGATAAACATTCTCCCAATCAATACGCCCCGGATGCTGCTGATTAATAAATTCAATAAATTTCTCCAGCTGGCTTATACTGGGTCTGCTTAACGCGTGTTCCATACGGCATGCGTCCTTTTCGGCAATGTCCGGAGAAACATTCAATATCTCGGTCAAGAAATAATATAAAGCCTGATGACGCCGCATCACTTCCCCGGCGATATTTGCACCACTGGGAGTCAAATCTATATCGCCATAACGTTCGTGAACAACATACCCCTCACGGGCAAGTTTTTTCAAAGCCCAGTCCACACTGGGTTTTTTTACTCTCAGCATTTCACTGAGCCCTGTGACTGTGGCAACACCGCCTCCTTTTTTCAAAGCGGCGATTGCTTCAAGGTAATCTTCCAAGCTGGAAGACGGTTTTTCTTTATCGACAGTGCCGTTTATCATACTAATATAGTTAGACGCCCCTTACTATTTGTAATAGTATACATCTGCCGATTTTAGGTGTCAAGAGGGGTTTACACAGGTTCAATACACATGATTTTACAACTTAAAGTAGAGCTTGACCCTAAAAATCAATTAGAACTGGTCCAAGCTCCTTAGCGATACACCATTGATACCTCGTCTCCAGTTTATTGCTAGAAATCTGCGTGCAAGTTATTTTTTGGTGACCAGTGTGACATGCCGTATAATTTAAGCAGGTCCTCAACTTGGATTTCTACGGTCTGTGTGAACTCACAATAATCGGGAATAAAAGGAGAAGTATTATGGCAGTTAAAAAAAATGGTGAGAAATACCGGTGCAATGTTTGCGGCAATGAGGTTGTGGTCACTAAAGTCGGAGGCGGAACTTTGGTTTGTTGCGGGGAAGACATGGAGGAAATTAAGGCAGAAAAATAGATCCGCCAAGAGTATCCGGACATTAGTAAATTTATAACCGCTTCTACCGGAAACCCATGACGGATCACTGATAACTTTAAAGCACCTTTTGGATAACAAGATTCCTTAACAATGGTAAAGACAGGAGGTCTTATGAAAGACACCAAGAAGACCTACACCACTGGTTTTGGCGCTCCAGTAGAGAATGACCAGAACTCCACTACTGCCGGCAATCCCGGCCCTATACTGATGCAGGATACACATCTGTTGGAAAAACTGGGGCATTTCGACCGGGAGAGAATACCGGAACGCGTCGTCCATGCCAAGGGCGCTGGAGCCCATGGTTACTTCGAGGTAACGGCAGACGTTACCAGATACACCAAGGCTAAGTTCTTATCTGAAATTGGCAAACGCACCGAAGTTTTTGCCCGTTTCTCAACCGTCGGCGGTGAAAGAGGTTCTGCAGACGCCGAACGTGACCCCCGCGGATTTGCTCTCAAGTTCTATACAGAAGATGGCAATTATGACATGACCGGGAATAACACCCCTGTCTTTTTCATCCGGGATCCGCTGAAATTCCCTGATTTTATCCATACCCAAAAACGTCACCCGGGCAATAACCTGAAAGATGCTAATATGTTCTGGGATTTCCTGTCACTGACGCCGGAATCCGTCCATCAGGTCACCATTCTGTTTTCAGATCGGGGAACGCCAAAAACATTCCGCCATATGCACGGCTATAGCAGCCATACCTACAAATGGTACAACGCCAAGGGTGAATACTTCTGGGTAAAATATCATTTTATGACCGAACAGCGTATTCAGAACCTGACTCGTGATGAGGCGACTGAGACTAAGGGGAAGGACCCTGATCATGCCACCCGTGACTTAGCTCAAGCTATAGAACGTGGAGAGTTTCCTTCATGGCGGTTAGAAATGCAGATAATGACTCCGGAGCAAGCGGATAAGTACCGTTTCGACCCGTTCGATGTTACCAAAGTGTGGTTCCATGGTGATGTCAGACCAATCCCAATAGGGCGGTTGGTGCTCAATAAAAACCCCAATAACTATTTCGCTGAGGTTGAGCAAGCGGCCTTTTCACCGGCTAATTTTGTCCCGGGTATCGCCGCGTCTCCTGACAAGTTGCTTCAGGGCCGTCTCTTTTCCTATCACGATACCCACCTGCACCGCTTGGGAACCAACTATCAACTGTTGCCGATCAACCGTCCAAAGAACGCTGTTAATAACTACCAGCGTGACGGCCACATGGCTTACGGCGATAACAGCAGTGACGCCCCAAACTACTACCCCAACAGCTTTGGCGGCCCCGAACCCAAACCGGATACCGGTGAGCCGCCATTTAAGGTTTCCGGGCAAGCGGCGCGCCAGCCGTACATACACCCTAATGATGATTTCTTCCAGGCCGGGGAGCTGTATCGCAGGGTGATGACTGATAAGGACAGAGAGCACCTTGTCGGCAACATCACCACCCACCTCTGTAACGCTCTGAAACGCATACAACTGCGTCAGTCGGCAGTTTTCTTCAAGTCCGACGCTGAATATGGCACACGTGTTGCCAAAGGATTGGGTCTTGATGTGAACCAGGTCAAACGGCTGGCAGAGATGTCATCGGAAGATCGGGCAAAAGCCACTTTAGACTAAAGGTTAAAACTGAAATTTCAAGGAGGCCAGTGTTCTAACTGGCCTCCTTGGTTCCACGGTTACTTGGATAATTCTTTTATCGCAATCTTATTCTTTTCAACAACCCAACAAACTTTCGGTAGCCAAGAAGCAGCCCTAAAGCTAACAAAGTCACCAATATCGCGATGATTAGCCCACTGATAATTGGACCACCCGGCAGATTTATTGAAGAAAATACCGTATCCAGAACAGAGTGTATGAACTCTGCCCACACCAGAGCCACCGCAACAATAATTCCGAACTTGAAGTTGCTCGGAACAGATTCCCCAACGTCGGCGACCGATTTTGAATCGGTCTTTATTTGTTTTAAGGCCATCACTCCACCTGTTTCTACCAGTTTTCAGCCAGGAGTTCATAATAAGCCCGTGGGTGTTTACAGGCGGGGCATTCTTCCGGCGCCTCCGTGCTTTCGTGGACGTAACCGCAATTGGTGCAGTGCCATTTGACCGTCGCCGGGCGTTTGAAAACCTCATGTTTGCTAATATTCTGGGCAAGCTTGCGATAGCGCCGCTCGTGAAACTCCTCCACTTCGGCAATCTCTTTAAATGACGTGGCAATCTGATGGAAACCTTCCTTGGCCGCCACTGCTTCAAAATCAGCGTAGAGTATGTTCCATTCCAGATGCTCACCGTCAG